>JANOOM010000479.1:0-4481 GCA_031421335.1 Armatimonadota bacterium | reverse complement strand
ACGGCGGCGTCTTTGAGCAGCGGCAGGTACAGGCCGCCCCACGACCGACCGGGCCTGGAAGCCGGCCTTCTTGCCGTCCGTCGTCCAGAACCAGTCGGTCAAGGGGACACGGGCCGGGGTCTCGTCGGCCCATAGGTACAGCGGCTCGGTCAGGGCGAGGAAGTCGGCGGGGTCCTCGGCCAGTGTCGCCGACCAGACGGTCCAGTCCAGCTTGGTGTATTCGCTGCGGCTGTCCAGGGGCAGACCATACACGTTCTGCTTGGTCTTGTAGAAGGCCACCTCGCGGCGGGCGATGTCCGGCGAAAACAGGTTCAGGCCCAGCAGGGTGTCCCAGACGAGGTTGTATTTCTGGCTCCAGGTGCCGGGCTTGTCGAAGGCCAGGCGGGTGTGGTCGCCGTCCTGGGCCATCGTTGTCCACTCATCGGCCATCGCCTGAGCGATCCGGCGGTAGGTGGCGGCGTTTTCGGCGTGGCCCGTCTTCTCACATAAAGTGGCGTAGCCGCCCAGGCCCATGATGGCCTTGAGGGACAGGTTGACGTTGTGGGCGAGGTGGCCGGCGAAGTCGTCGGTACAGAGCTGGTTTTCGGGGTCCAGGCCCTTGTCGCGCAGATACTCGGCCCAGCGCGTCAGCAGGGGCCAGTATTTCTCGGCGTACCCGGCATGGCCGTCTATGTGGGTCAAGGCGGCCATGAGGATCAGCATGTTGCCGCACTCCTCGACCGGCATCTGGTTCTCCTCCGTGCGCTCCCCGCCGCCGTAGACCTGACCGTTGCAGAGCGGATACGTCCCGAGGTCGTGCGGGGCGAACGGGAACTTCCAGTGGGACGTATTCGCGTAGTCGAGGATCGGCGTCAGCATGGCCCGCAGCAGGTCGGGGTTCAGGAGCAGGAAGAAAGGGGCGGATGGGTAGGTCACGTCAACAGTGGCGATGCAGCCATTAGAAAAGTTTTCTTTGGACAGGAACAGCGGCGTGCCGTCGAAGTCCACGGCGAGCTTATGGGCGGCGATGCACTGGCGGAAGGCGAGGGCGCAGAGGGCGGCGAACTTCTCGCCGCCGGCTTGCCGCAGGTCGGCGGTGATTTCGGCGTCGAACTCTTGGCAGCGGGCCGTCAGGCCCTCGTAGTCCGTCTCGGCGGCCTGGAGCAGCTCGCTGATGCCGGCCCCGTCCCGGCGCCAGTAGGGGCGGACCCGACGGTAGAAGTATTCGATGGAGAAGACATCGTCGTAGGCAAGTAGGACATGGCGCGAGACCGGCGAGGCCGACACCGGGCCGAAGGGCAGGGCGCAGGCGAGGACCGGCCAGCCGTCGTGAGCAGGGCGGGGCGCGGCGATCAGGTCGGCGTCGGGCAGCGTCCCGGTCTCGCGGAAGGCGGCCCGGCCCGGATCGGCTTCCACCAATGCGGTGGCGGCCTCGGCGGACGACGGCACCGCGAGGTAGACGTAGCCCCAGTCTATCCGTAGGTCATCGCCCGCCGTCTCCAAAATGGGCTGCTTGGCGGACCCCATCCGCAGCACGTCCAGGCCCGGCCGGCGGAAGCGCGAGGAGACCACGGGCTGGGAGACCGTGTTGACGACCCATTCCCCCTGGACGTGCAGGTAGACGGAAACATCGTGCGTCGCCCCGTCGGTCGCGCGGGCCTCCCAGGTGATGTAGGTCACGGGCCGGGCCAGCACGTCCAGGTCATGCGGCAGCAGCGGCGAGAGGAACGTCAAAGAAAGCGCGACGCCGCCGGCCTCGAAGCCGTAGACCGTGCGCGTCGGCGTCACTTCCAGGGCGGTCTGGGTCATGGCCGGCACATCCGGCGGGTGGGTGCCGATGCAGCGGAAGGTCTGGCCGTCAATGCGGGCCATCCCGCAGAGGCCGTAGTTGGTGCCGGTCCAGTGGCGTACCTCTGTCCCGGTCAAGGTGTCGCTGAAGGACCAGGCACTGAAATAAGGATCATGTGTGACAAGTGGAACGGCGGGTGGGCGGAATGGCAGGGTCATGGAAAGAACTCCGAATTGGGATTGCAGGGTTGCAGGGTTTCAGTGAGTATACCCGGCGCATCCGAGAATCAGCAGGAACTCAGGCGGCCCGCGCGAGCGGCATCTTGTCACTGCTTTCGTCCCGGTAGGGTCGGCCCGAGCGCAGGGCGTCCCACACGTCCACAACCGCGAACAGGGGAGCAGCGGGGGATGTTCGGTGTCTAAAATTTGACAGTCGCGCAGCGTCTGGAGCCGGGCATCTTCGTTAATTATCGGCGAATGCCTGCGTTTGTTCAGCGCAGGCTCGTATGTCAAGACCTTGTGGGGCCGGCGCCGCGTTGACACCGGGCCGGCCAATCGGCTATACTAAAGGGCAGAAAGGGACCACCCACTCATGGTTCTGACTTGGGATCAAGACCCGCGGGAGCTGTACCCCGGCATCAAGATCGGCGATGCCGTCGAGCGACTCGTTTGCGGCGGACTGACTGTACACACTGAAGAAGCACGGCCCCACGAGGGCGAGTTCCCGGAAGCAAACATCCGGCGGATCGCGGACATGGGCCTATTGGGCATGAAGACGCCGCCGCAGTATGGCGGGCTGGGCTTGGATACGCTCAACGTCACTTACGCCGTCGAGCAGATCGCCCGCGTCGCCCCGGCGACCGCCTTCGTCCTCCTGCTGCACACCCTCACCGTCAACCGCATCGTCGGGGCGGGGAGCGAGGCGCAGAAGCGCAACTATTTGCCCAAGATCTCCTGCGAGGCTTTGGGCGCCTCGGCTTGGTCCGAAAGCGGCGTCGGGTCGGATAAGAGCGTCCTGAACACCAAAGCCTACCGCGAGGACGGCGTTTGGCACCTGAGCGGCCAGAAGGCGTTCTGCACCGGCGCGGGCCACGCGGCCGTCTACATGGTAATGACGGATACGACCGAGGGCAAGGGCTTCTTCCTAGTGCCCGCCGACAACCCCGGTCTGCGGATCGGCGAACCGATGGACTCGATGGGCCTTCAGGGGACACACAGCGGCGTGGTCGGCCTAGACAACGCGCTGGTGCCCGACTCGGAGCGGGTGGGGGAGCCGGGACACATCGGGCCGATCATTAACCTGGATATGCAGAGCGGTCTGCACTCTGGCATCGTCGCCACGGGCATCGCTTTAGGGACCTTCGGCCGGCTGCTGGACATCGTCAAGGCCAACAACTCATTCGAAAAGTATGAGAGCGTGCGCGTGCGCGTCTCGCAGCTCGCGGCCCTTCTCAGCATCATGCGGACCCACGTCTATGCGCTCGCTCAGATGGCGTCCCTGCCCGCCGAGACGCGCCCGGCCGTCGAGTCGGCGACCATGACCGCTAAGATGTTCCTCTCGGAGAGCGCCTTGCAGATGACCACGGACGCCATCGCCATCGCCGGCAAGGCCGGGTATCTGCGCGAGAACGGTCTGGAGCGCCTGCACCGGGACGCCCTCGGAATCGTTATCGCCGCCCCGATCAATGGGCAGGTGCTAGGTTCCATCGGCGAGTCACTGCGCCAGGCGGACAAGTCCTCGCATCTTTATAAGGTGTAGCTGTCCCCGATGGAAGACCTCGCCGCCCACCCGCAGGCCGTCTTCGTGACGGCGCAGATAGACCTGGCCGGTGGGCGCGGCGGCCTTTTGGGTGGTCGGGGGCCGTCGAAGAGCGCTTCGGGCGAGCTGCCCGCGCCTGCGCCGGGGCTGGTTTTGTGGCGGGTCATCGAGCGCGTCACCGTCGAGAAGCAGCTCCAGCATCGCGAGATCCTGCCCGCAACCGACGGACAGAGCGTTTCGTACTCGTATACAGTCAAGGGCGGCGGCGGCGGCCTATTCCCGATCGACGAGGCCGGACACTTTGAGGCAGAGCTGGTCGCCGTCTATGCCCCGCCCTCGTTCCTGACGGAAGTAGGGCAGGTCGAAATCATCTCGACTTCGGTCCCCTCTGAAGACGCGCGGGGAACGACCGCCCCGATGCGTCGGACCGCGTCCCCGTCTCCTGCACAGCTTGAAGGGCGATTAGTCCGCGTCCCTATGGAAGGCGACCGCCGGGTGTGGTTCGTCGAGGGCGGCCTCAAGCGGCTCTTGGACTCGCCGACCTGCGGGCGCCTGCGCTTCGGCGACGGCTGGCAGCGGCTCATCCAGCCCCTGCCTTCCGCGCAGGATGCCGGCATCGTTCCCGACGGGCCGCTGCTGACCATCGCCGAGGACGCCGAGGGCAAGCTTGTCTACTCCTGGCCCAAGCCCGAGACGTCTTGGGTGCAGAGGGGACAGAAGCGGCGGGTCGCGGACGGCGCGGCCGTCCGGGAACGCTTCGGCGAACACTGGCGGATCAAGCTGATCCACTTGCGCCCGGCGGACCTAGCGGCGATCCCGGACGGGACCTGACCCGGCGGCGAGCCGCCACCTTTCCCTGTCAGGGAAGGGTAGGAATGACGGGAGTGAGGATTTTTTCCTCATCCTCCCTTGACAGGGGAGGGTCGGCGCTTGCGCCGGGGAGAGGTTCGCCGCC
>JANOOM010000478.1:0-3859 GCA_031421335.1 Armatimonadota bacterium | reverse complement strand
GCCGCTGCCGAGGACGGTGACTTTCATATCTCTTATTGTACCCGAAAGCGGGGCGCGGCAAGATTAAGAGGGCGCGATAAATCGCGCCCCTCCATCCGGTCCCGGACCTCGGGTATACTCGCCACATGGATATTGGGCGCCAACTGGCATACACCGAAAACGCCCGCCGGCAACTGCGCGAGACGCTGACCACGCACCCGGAAACGCTGGACGTGACGTTCGAGACCACGGCCGCCCACAAGACGATCGGGCAGCTCGTCGCGCACCTGATCGGCGCGGAAAAGCGCTGGACATCGGGGCGGCTCTACACGGAGGGGATGCCGCCACGTTACGAGGACGCGGCGGCCAGCACGCGGGAAGGACTGTTCGCAGATTGGGACGAGATCCGCGCCCGGACTTTGGAGTTCGCGGCCCGCGCGGACGCCGCAATGCTGGGCCGGGTCATCACGACGGACCTGCCGCAGTGGGGCGCCCAGGTGCGGCTGACGGCGGAGGAGGTCCTGCTGCATGTTTGCAACCACCAGACGTGGCACACGGGGCAGATCTCGATGGCCTTGCAGTGGCTGGGCGTTGACCCGCCGAACTTTGACTATGTCTTCCTGCGGGACGATGAGGGGGAGCCGGAGGAAGCGGAAAAGTCGTAAGTGCGGGGGATTATGTCGTCAACGTCGAGGGCGTGATCTGGGACGGCGACCGCTGCCTGATGGCATTTCGGAGCGAGCAGGAGGCCCACGCGGGCGGGACACTGGCCTTCCCCGGCGGCAAGGCAGAGGGGACGGACGCGGCGGGCGCCCTGGAAGAAACGCTGCGGCGCGAAATCCGCGAGGAGGTGGTGGGCATCGAGGTGGCGGACTTCGTCTCTGTGGAGAACTACCCGACGACGAAGCGCCCGCCGTGGACGCCCCGTTGGCGCCGCCACGGCTCGCGTCCGTGCTGGCCCTGAAATGGCTGCTGGCGGGCCAGGCGATGGGGCGAGGCTCCCGCGCTCTTCGCTGAAACGGCTTACTTTCTCAGCGGGTGACAAAGTGGGTACACTATTCCCCAGTACATCGCTAGGAAAAGCTCATGCCAACCCCGTCCGCACACCGCCTGGAAGACCTTGTCGGGAACACGCCTCTCGTCCGCCTATGCCGCATCGGGGAGGAAGTACCCGACGTCGAAATTTACGGCAAGGCGGAATTCTTCAACCCTGGCGGCTCGGTCAAGGACCGGCCCGCGCTCAACATGATCCTGGAAGGCGAGAAGGCCGGCCTCCTGCGGCCCGGCAAGATCATCCTGGACGCCACTTCAGGCAACACGGGGATCGCGTATGCCATGATCGGCGCGGCGCGCGGCTACAAGGTGCGCCTGTGCCTGCCCAAGAACGTCTCGCCGGAGCGCAAGAAGATCTTGCAGGCGTATGGCGCGGAGATCGTTTATACGCCGCCCGCCGAGCAGTCCGACGGGGCGATCCGGATGGTCAAGAAGCTGTACGCCGAGGACCCCGAGCTTTATTTTTATCCCGACCAGTATGGCAACGACGATAACTGGCGGGCGCACTACAAGTCAACCGGGCCGGAGATCTGGCAGCAGACGGAGGGGCGCATCACGCACTTTTTGGCCGGCCTGGGGACGACGGGGACCATGATGGGCGTAGGCCGTTACTTGAAAGAAGTCAAGCCCGACGTCCGGCTGATCTCCATGCAGCCGGACTCGCCCTTTAATGGGTTGGAGGGCTTGAAACACCTGGAGACGGCCATCGTGCCGCCGATCTATGACCCGTCGGTGGCGGACGAGACCGTCGAGTGCCGCACGGAAGACGCTTACGTTATGGTGAAACGGCTGGCCCGCGAGGAGGGCCTTTTGGTGGGCATCTCGGCGGGCGGCAACGTCCACAGTGCCTTGCAAGTGGCGAAGACGGCGCCCCCCGGCAGTGTCATCGTGACGATCCTCTGTGACAGCGCGGACCGCTATCTGTCCGAGCGGTTCTGGACGGAGGGCGAGGACGAGCCGCACCCGCAGATTTAGGAGAACGCCAATGACCTTACCCTCCCTCGTGACAGGCGCCCTCGTCCTTGCGCCATTTCTGCTCGGCCTGGCGGCGGGGGCCGCCCCAGAACAGCCGCCCTACCCCATCGTGCGGGAGCGCGGCGGCCTGCCGCACGTTTTCGCCAAGCTGAACGCGGGCAAGCCGGTCACTGTGGCCTACTTCGGCGGCTCGATCACGGCGGGGTCGGGCGCGAGTGACGCGGCCCGGACGTCGTACCGCGCCCTCGTCGGCCAGTGGCTGACGGCGACGTTCCCCCGGTCTGCCGTCGCCAACATAGACGCGGCGGTCGGCGGAACAGGGTCGGACCTGGGCGCGTTCCGGACGGGGCGGGACGTGCTGGCTCACCACCCGGGGTTAGTGTTCGTGGAGTTCGCCGTCAATGACGGCGGCTCTTCCGAGGCGATGGTTCTGCGGGGGATGGAGGGCATCGTCCGCCAGATTCGCCGCGCGGACCCCGCCACGGACATCTGCTTCGTCTACACCTTCGTGGTCGCCCAGCGCGCCGAGATCACCAGGTCGGGCCTGACGCGGGCGATGCAGCGCGATGAGGCGGTCGCCGAACATTACGGCATTCCGAGCGTCAACATGGCCCTGCCCGCCGCCCGGCAGCTCGAAGCCGGGACGCTGACCGACAAAGACTTCTCCAAAGACGGCGTCCACCCGACCAACACCGGCTACAAGATCTACGCCGACGCCCTCACCACGTTCCTAGAAACGCAGCGGACGCGCAAGGCGGCGGTCCCTGTCCCCCTCACCCTCCCCGCGCCGCTTCGGGCCGACTCGCTGGAACATGGCCGCATGATCTCCCCTGCCCAGATGGCCCCTTACGGCGCGGGCTGGGCGATTGACACGCACAACCCAACCGGCAGCTTCCCCACCCTGCTAGCCTCCAACACGCCCGGCGCGACCCAATCCGTCGCTTTCTCCGGCCCGATCCTGGCGATGTTCTATGTGCTGGGGCCGGACACGGGCGCCTTCGATTACAAGATAGACGCAGGCGACTGGCGGATTCTGGACCCCTTCGACTCT
Organism: Armatimonadota bacterium; assembly: GCA_031421335.1. GTDB lineage: Bacteria > Armatimonadota > Armatimonadia > Armatimonadales > Capsulimonadaceae > JANXMY01. Next base: position 801 of record JANOOM010000478.1, on the reverse strand, counting down.
TTCGCCAAGGGATACGCGCGCAGCCACTACCGGCTGCTGGCCGACGGGCTGGCGGACACCGACCACACGCTGACATTACGGGTCCGGGCGGAGCACAACGCGGACAGCAAAGGAAACTGGACGCGGATCGGGTATCTTCTCGTGAACCCGCCGCGCTGAATGCGGGCGGGGAGGAAGCTAGGGAAGGCAGGACATGAGACAACAGCCAGCGATGAAGCCTGTCGTGTGGATAGGGTCATCACGCAGAGACCTCCGTGACTTTCCCGATGCCGCCCAGGACAAGATCGGCACCGCGCTCCAGAAAGTACAGTATGGCTCTCGCCCTGCCTCAGTGCGGACGCTGTCGGGCTTCGGCAGCGCGAACGTGGCCGAGATCAGAGCCAGCGATGATGGGGACGCTTACCGAGCTGTTTACACGGCGCAGTTTGCGGAGTACATCTTCGTGCTTCATGCCTTCCAGAAGAAGTCCAGCCGCGGCATCGAGACCGCGAAGCAAGACGTAGAAATGATACGGACCAGATTGAAGCTCGCTGAGGCGGCGCATGAAGAGCTGATCGCCGGGCAAGGCGAAGAGGATTAACATGGAAAAGAGTGAAGTTTTCATCGGTTGCGGCAACGTGTTCGCGGACATGGGCCTCCCGAACCCGGAAGAGAGGCAGCTCAAGGCGTATCTCATCATGGAGATAGAGCAAGCCATCAGCAGCGAGCGGCTGACCAAGAAACAAGCCGGCCAGAAATTAGGTCTGAGCCAGCCCGACTTGGCCGAACTTCTGGAAGGGGCGCTTGCCGAGTATTCTATTA
>JANOOM010000477.1:0-2656 GCA_031421335.1 Armatimonadota bacterium | reverse complement strand
CTTTCTTACCCGTAGGGGCGAACCTTGTGTTCGCCCTTTGTTCTTGGGTGCCTCTGTCTGTGCCTCGCTCGTGTTCGCCCTCGCTCGTGTTCGCTCCTATTCAGCCTTGCCCTCATGAACAAAAAACCGTCCCGGCTGGTGGCCGGGACGGTCCTTTTTACCTCATCTTAGCTTGCTCACTTGCCCGACTTGGTCGCCCGACGGCGCATGTCCGGGTTCAGCTCGCGCTTCCGCATGCGGATGTTCTTGGGGGTCACTTCCACCAGTTCGTCCGGGCCGATGTACTCGATGGCGCGGTCCAGGGACATGACGGTTGGGGGAGCCAGGCGCATGAAGGTTTCTTTATTGGACTCGCGCATGGAGGTCAGGTGCTTCTTGCGGCAGACGTTGACTTCCAAATCGGTGTCACGGGCGTTCTTGCCGACGATCATGCCCTCGTAGACTTCAATGTTGTGCGGGATGAACAGGATGCCCCGGTCCTCGGCGGCGGCCAGGCCGAAGGTCGTGGTGATCCCCGACTCACTCGCTAGGAGGCTGCCGTTGCGCTCCATGGTCATCTCGCCAGTATAAGGGATGTAGCCGGCGAACAGTGAATTCAAGACACCCGTGCCGCGCGTCTCAGTCAGGAACTGGTTGCGGAACCCGAGCAGGCCGCGCGTTGGCACCTTGAAGCGCATGTAGACGTGGCCGTCGCCGGGCGATTTCATGTCCAGCATGTCTCCGCGCCGCCGACCCAGCTGCTCGATGACGACGCCGCTATATTCCTCGCCGACGTCAATCTCGACCTCCTCCAGAGGCTCCATGCGATGGCCATCCTCCTCATGGAAGATGACCTCAGGCTGCGAAACCTGAAGCTCGTATCCCTCGCGGCGCATGGTCTCGATCAGGACGGCGAGGTGAAGCTCGCCCCGGCCCGAGACGCTGAACTGGTCCGCCGAATCGGTGTCCTCGACGCGCAAGGCGACGTTCGTCTGGAGTTCCTTCATCAAGCGCTCGCGCAGCTTGCGGGACGTAGACCACTGGCCCTCGCGCCCGGTCAGCGGGGACGTGTTGACGCCGAAGGTCATCCGCAGGGTCGGCTCGTCCACCTGCATCATGGGCAGTGCGACAGGGTTTTCACGCGAGGCGATGGTCTCGCCGATGTTGACGTCGGGTAGGCCCGAGATGGCGACGATCTCGCCGGCCTCGGCTTGATCCACCTCGACACGGTTCAGGCCCTGGTAAATGAAGACTTGGGCCAGCTTGCCCGGCACGTTGACGCCCTCGCGGTTGATGACCGTGATGTTCTGGGCACTCTTGACGGTGCCAGAGTTAACGCGGCCGATAGCGATGCGGCCTTTGTAGTCGTCATAGTCCAGCGTCGTCGCCCGGACCTGCAAGGGGGCGTTCGCATCGCCGGTGGGCGGGGGGATGTGACTGACGATGGTCTTGAACAGGGGGATGAGATCCGTTCCGGGCGTCTCCGGGTCCATCGTCGCCGTGCCTTGCAGGGCGATGGTGTAGACGATGGGAAAGTCGAGCTGCTCCTCGGTCGCGCCCAAAGCGGCGAACAAGTCGAAGGTCTGGTCCACGACGTAATCAAGTCGGGCCATCGGCCTATCTATCTTGTTGACGACGACCACAGCCTTGTGTCCGGCTTGCAACGCCTTGGACAGCACGAAGCGTGTCTGGGGCATGGGGCCTTCGACAGCATCAATCAGCAGCAAGACGCCGTCTACGAGGCTCATTACGCGCTCGACCTCGCCGCCGAAATCGGCGTGTCCGGGCGTGTCCACGATGTTGATCTTGATGTCTTCGTAGGTGATGGCCGTGTGCTTGGAGACGATGGTGATGCCGCGCTCGCGCTCCAGGTCCATCTTGTCCATGACGCGTTCGGCGACCGCTTGGTTTGCGCGGAAGACGCCCCCCTGCTTGAGCATGCCGTCAACCAGGGTGGTCTTGCCGTGGTCAACATGGGCGATGATGGCGATGTTTCGCAGGTGGTCTTGTGTTACAGTTTGAGACATATCGCCTCATTATACCTCAAAGAGTTCGGTTTTCGTCTACGGCCCGCTCGGCCCAAGTTGTGCGCGCCAGTAATCGTTAGCGTCGGACAATCGCCCCGCAGAGTGAGCGTGTCGCCATTGCCTCCCACTTCCATGTCTTTGCCTTGAGTCCCTGAGGTCAGTGTCTGATTATCGCCGCTGATCTGGGCGCCGGCGGGAGCCGGGTAGAACGGGTGCGGGGCCACCGGGAGCAGACCGCCCCCGCCGCAGCACCAGAACAGGACCTAGGCTCAGCCCTTCAGTCCGCGCCAGCCGCGCACGCGGCTTCTTGCTGGGTGGCCTGCGCGCGCTGATGCTGCACCTGCGCCCAGATCTCCTCGGGCGTCGCTTCCAGCTTGAGTTCCCGGATGTCCTCGCCGATGGGGACCGTCCCGGCCAGGCGGCGGGCGTCCTCCTCCCTGCTGGCTTCCAGGGCGTTGATCGCCTGGGCTAGTTCCTCCGACGTGACGCGGATCTGTAGAGAAGAAACGTGGAGGGGGACCAGACAAAGCTCAAAGGAGCACCGCAAGATGTTTGAGTTCACCGCGCACCTTGTGCTACGGTGCGCGCGATGTCCCGTCGAGACCTCTGGGAGACCTTGTTTGAGCGCTTCGATCCCGAAGTGCCCGCGC
>JANOOM010000476.1:0-9967 GCA_031421335.1 Armatimonadota bacterium | reverse complement strand
GGACTTCGGCGACGGCGACGCCGGCCCGCCCGATGCCGGTGTCCACGTCCAGATGAACGTCGGCGATAAAGCCCAGCGCCAGGGCAGCCTCCGAGAGCGCCCACGCCGTATCCGGGCTGCTCAGGAGCGGCGTCAAACGGTGGCGGGCGATGGCCGGGGCCTCCTCGGGGAATGCAGGGCCGAGCAGATAAACGGCGGCGCTTTGGGGGACGAGGGCGCGCAGGTGTTCGCCCTCAGCCGGGGTGGCGACGCCGAAGTCGCGCAAGCCCCCAGCGGCGCAGGCGGGGGCGATCAGGCAGACATCGTGGCCGTAGGCGTTCGCCTTGACGACGGCCATGACGCGGGCGGGGGCGAAGGACCGGCGGAGCAGGGCGACGTTGTGTGCCAGCGCCCCGACATCAATTTCGGCCCAGAGACGAGACGGGATCACCGGCGGGCCACGGCAGCCGGACGAGGCGCACGCGCCTGGGAAAGCTGATGGTGGGCGCGGAAGGCCGACCGGCGGTAGGCGACCGGGACGAGCTGGTCCAGGGCGCGCTCGTAGCGGTCGCGCCGGCCGTAGACGACGATCATGTTGGTCAGCTTGCGGCCCGGCTGGGCGAGTGTCGCGCCATTGTAGTAGAAGCCGGTGCTGGTGCCGGCGTCCAGGTTCATCGCCTCCTCGGCGCCCAATGTCCGCATGACGCGGGCCAAGCGGCCCAGAGAGATGGGGCTGTGAGTCATCACGAAGAAAAGAGTGTTGCCGCGCGTGATTCCCACGGCGATGCGCGAGTTGGGGGCGAGCATGTGCTGGTCGTGGAACCGCTCGGCATACGCGTCGAGGACGACTTGGCCGCGTCGGAGGAGGCGCGGGCCGCAGGCGACGACGAAGTCATAGGGACTCCAGTCGTGGTGGCGGCCCCAAACGCAGGTGACCATCTCGGCGCGGTTGGCGGGCGTGATGCACAGGGCCGTCCCCATGCCGCCGAAGTGGACGAGGCTGCCGTCAATGACGATGTCGCCGACGGGCTGCAAGTCGTTCAGGGAGAAGAACGTCCCAGTGACGGCGACGTTCGGGTTGGCACGCTGGATCATCTGCCGGAACGGCTCCGCGGTGCCGTTGCCGTGCCGGGCCATGACGGCGGAGACCTTGATGTTGGGGTCGTTCAGATCCACCGAGATGACCTTCACCGGGACGCCCGCCGCGCCGGTCTGCCAGAACCGGATGTTCTTGCCCCCGCTGCCGTCACCGTGCAGGGCGACCCAGTGTGCGCGCCCCGCCGCGAGTCGGGCGGTGCGTGCCGCCTGGGCGTTGGCGACATGCGAACGGTAAGCGGCCAGGACATTGGCGAGGTGTCGGGCGCGCAGGGCTTGCCGCCGCCCGGTCTCGGTTTTGTAGGCAGCCTGATTCTGGGCGAGACGCGCTCTCCAGGCGGATTGGCGGCGCGAAGCCGCCGCCGAGCGCGCGCCGGCCTGTGCCGCCGCGTTCCGCGCACGGGCGGATGGGCGGACGCGCGCAGCCTGCTGGGCCGCCGAGCGTGCGGCCATCAACGCCGCCAGCCGCTTGACATGGGCGCGCGTTTTCCTGGCAATGGGCTTGGCGGCTGATGCGACCAGCGCCCTGCCGTGATGCCGCCGGGCGAGTTTCGCCTGCCGGACCTGCGCGCGCTGCGCTTTCTTCGCCACCTGCTGCATCACGGCCACTTTAGCGTCGTGCTTGTGCTGCCACAGGCGCTCGTGCCGCTTCTCGGCGACGCGCTTGGCGCGGGGCAGGGTGTGGAGCTTCGCCAGATGTTCGCGCCATGCCTTTTTCTCCTTCATCGCCAGGCGCATCAAATGATGCGCCTGGGTGGACTTCGCCGCCGACGGGTGATGTTTGGCGGAGCTGGGAACAGCGCAGGCGAGAAAAGTGAGCGCGAGAAGGATGGATAAGAAACGCATCGGAAGGAAGCCCCTCGGGAAAGCAACGCGGCGACGTGCCCGCACGGGCCTATCATACCACAGTTGCCGGAAGTTGATCAAGACGGAGCGGGCGGAGCGGAGGAACTCAAGTGCCGTGCAGGACGCGCCAAGCGGCTTCGAGGGCAGCGCGCAGATCGGCGGCGGCGCTCTGGGGGTCGGGGGCCTCGGTGACAGCCTGGGTGACGGCGACGCCGTCCGCGCCGGCCTTGAGGCAGTCGGCCACGTCGGCGGGGGTCTGGATGCCGCCGAAGGCGACCACGGGGATGTGGACAGCGTCTTTGATCTTCCGCATCAGGACCAGGCCCTCGCCGGGGGCCGCAGCGTCGAAGGCCGGGCCGACCTGGACGTAGTCTGCCCCGCCACGTTCAGCGCGGGCTGCGCCGGCGACGGTGTGGGCGAACGACCCGACCGTCGCCTCGCCGGAGAGGCGCAGAAAGCGGCGGGCCTCGGCGGGCTTGTAGGCGTGCTCAGTCAGCAGGACACCGTCCGCGCCGCACTTCTCGGCCAGCTCCAGGTCGCCTGTGACGATGAACTGGGCCTGCCCCGCCGTCATCTCGCGAAGGCGCAAGGCAACGGCGTACAGGCCGAGGTCGTCAACGCTCGCATTACGCACGCGGAGCTGGACGATGTTGACGCCGCCGGCCACGGCGGCCTCGACAAGCGAGAGGGGGTCGGCCTTGTCCGGACGGGGCCGATAAAGTGCGCGCCCGGTCACGAGGGTCAGGCTGGGTTGAGGAATGTCTGTCACAGAAGTTATTTTACCCCGTTTTGCCCCCCGATGCAAACACCGGACCTGAGCCATCTCCACATCAGTCTTCTCCCACCGCGTCCTTGGCGGCCTGTTCCAGCGAAAATCCTTGGCCGCCGGACCAGGCCGCCGCGAAGGCTGCTTCACCTAGACCGGCCCGCGCCGCCGCGAGTACCGACGCCTCGGGGGGTGACAGGGGTGCCTCGGTCCCCTGGAAAACATCTGCCGCACCGAACGCACGGGTCGTTCGCGCCAAGCCCCCACGCGCGGCGGCGAGGCGTCCGAAGCAGCGCAGCACCCAGGGGGCAGAATGGGGCATTCCCATCCGGACAACGAGACGCAGGTGTTCTGCCAGCAGGGGTCGCGCCTGAGCGTCGTCCCCGACCTGCATGGCCGCTTCCCCGGCAAGGGCCAGGGCGGCGGATAGGCCCCAGGGGTCGTGGAGTTCGCGGAACAGGGCCACGCACTCCTCCAGCAGGGCGCGCGCGCGCGCGTGGTCGCCGAGGCTCATAGCGGAGCGCGCCAGGCACCAGAGGGCGTGCCCCATCTTCTGCGGGTTGCCCAGGGCGCGGTTGAGGGCGAGGCTCTCAGCATACAGTGCCTGCGCTTCCGCGCGCTCCTCCTGGCGCAGCGCCACGTTCCCCAGCAGCAGGGCAGAGTGGGCGATACCGCTCGGGTTCTCGATCTCCCGGTGGATCGCAAGGCTTTCTTCCAAGGCGGCCCGCGCCGTTGGGGGGTCGCTCTCGGTGGAAATATCGCCCAGATTGCACAGCAGGTTCGCTTCGGCCTTGCGGTCGCCCAGGGCGCGGGCGATGGCGAGTCCCTCCTCGAACAGGGGGCGGGCGGCGGCGGCGTCCCCATGGACGCTGAGGAGTCCGCCCGCCCGGCTGAGCGCCCTGGCCCGTGCTGCCGTCGGCTGTTCGGCGCCCGCGCGGCCCAAAGCGGCGGCGTAATGCCGCTGCCCCTCCGCGAAGTAGCCGCGAATCCACCACAGAAAGAACAGATCGCCGGCCAGTCGCAGGCCGAGCTGCGCGCCGTCCGGGTCCTCCAGGCAGCAGTCCAGGGCAGCGCGGAGGTTGTCGTGTTCCTCTTCGAGTCGGTCCAAGACGGCAGTCTGCCCCGGCCCCTGAATCTCCGGCCTCGCCCATTCTGCCAGCCGGCAGAACTCGTCCCGGTGCCGCCCGCGCTGGGATTGCTCTTCTCCGCTCTCCTGCAGGCGCTTGCGGGCATACTGGCGCACGGTCTCTTGGAGGCGGTAGCGCGTCGCCCCTTTTTCACCGGCTTCCGTGCAGACCAGTGATTTTTCGACTAGTGAAGTCAGCAGGTCCAGGATCTCCCACGGCTCGGCGCCCCTCGCGCCGTCCGCCTCCGCGCAGACCGCTTCCGCTTCTTCCAGCCGCCACCCACCCGCGAACGCGCTCAAGCGGTGCAGCAGGAAGCGCTCCGGCGGGGACAGCAGGCCGTAGCTCCAATCTATGGCCGCGCGCAGGGTCTGGTGGCGAGGGGGGGCGGCCCGGCTCCCCGCCACCAGCAGGCGGAGGCGGTCTCCCAGGCGCGCGCAGATCTCGGACGGCGACAGGGACCGCACGCGGGCCGCCGCCAGTTCCAAGGCGAGCGGGATGCCGTCAAGGTGGCGGCAGATCTCCACGACCGCCTCGGCATTGCGCCGGCTCAGTCGGAAGACGGGGCTGGTCTGCGTCGCCCGCTCCACGAACAAGCGCACGGCTTCGTATTCCAGCAGGGCAGACACGTTCTTTTCCGCATGGTCGGGGTCCGCCAGAAACCCGACCTGCTCGCGGGGTGGGAGCCGGAGGGGAGGCACGTCGTAGATCTGCTCGCCGGGCACCCGCAGGCCCTGTCGGCTGGTAGCGAGCACCCGCAAGTTGGGACAGGCCGAGAGCAGGCTTGCCGCGAGCGCGGCAGAGGCGTCCAAAACGTGTTCGCAGTTGTCCAGCACGAGCAGCAGGGACGCCGACGCCAGCGCCTCCGCCAGCCGCTGCTCCGGGGAGCGTCCCGGTGCCTCGCCGATGCCGAGCGCCTTGGCGGTGGCTTCCGGCACCAATGAAGGGACGCTAAGAGGGGCAAGGTCCACGAACCAGACGCCGTCCGCGAACTGAGGCAGGGCCGCCTCCGCGGCCCCGATCGCCAGCCGCGTCTTGCCCACGCCGCCCGCCCCCAGCAGAGTCACTAATCGGCATCGCCGGAGCCAGCCGGTCACTTCCTCGATCTCCTGCACGCGCCCGACGAGGCCGCTCAGGGGGATGGGGAGATGGCGCCAGAAGGGCAGCGCAGGCGGTGAGTCAGGCGTGGGAGGCTTCGCCTCCTGCCGCGTCAAGCGCTGATACAGCGCCTGGGTCTCAGGGCTTGGATCCACGCGGAGGTCTTGTCGGAGAAGTCGGCGCAGATTCTGGTAGACGAGCGTGACGGCGGCGCGGTCCCCGCCTTCCGCCAGAGCTTCCATCAGAGCACTTGTGGCGCTTTCCCGCCCAGGGTCGGCGGAGACCAGCCGCCGGAGCAGGTGGACGGCGCCCGCGGGGTCACCCCGCCGCGTAGCCTCTTGTGCCAGCCCCTCCAGGGCAGCGAGGTAGGCCTGCGCGCGCTCCGCGCGCTCCGGCAGGACCCACTCATCGGCGCAGTCCGGCAGAAGCGGCCCCCGATACAGAGCGACCGCCCGCGCCAGCGCCTCCTCCGAGGGCATCCGGGAGGCCGTCTTCCGCAGCGCCTGGTCGAACTCGACCACGTCGGCGGAGGCGCCGGACAGGTCGAAGCGGAGTGTACGCGGGGAGGGCGAGAGCAGGCGCGCGGCCTCAGGGCCGAGGGCATGACGCAGGTTGGTGAGGCTGCGACGCAGGTATAGCAGGGCGCGGCTGCCGTCGCTGTCGGGCCAAAAGGCTTCGGCGAGGGCATCGCGCGAGCTTTCGCGGTCGTGCCGCAGGACGAGCAGGGCCAGCAGCCACCACTCCTTGCGGTAGCGTGGCGGGGGCAGCGGGCGGCCATGGACGAGGATATTACAGCCGCCGAGCAGCCGGAACTCCAGCGCAGGCGGCTCCATTTCAGGCGGCTCGGGCGCAGGCATGGTGGGTCTTTCTAGGTCGTGCAGGCTGCCGCGTGCGCCGGGTGGTCCTCGCGCGCCGTACCCCACAATTCGGCGCGCACCCGTCACATTCCTGCATTTTGATTACGCTTTGCATTACGCTTGGTGCGATATACTAGCCTTAGACATAAAGCAGAATCTACATAGGACGAAGGAGACACGACCATGCATCAGGCATTTTACAACCACATCGGCAGCAGAAATCCGGCAGCAGAAATGACAGTCGCGGCGGAGACGGCAGGGCGCTGCGCTGCGCTGATGCAGTGGGTCGCCCGCCGGTGGGAGATGGTTGGGGTGCTGGCACTGATGGGGTCGAGCGCCATCTATGGCGTGTTCGCACTGACCCACCTAGGTCTGTAGACAGCACCCAGCCTCTTGCATACCCCGGCATGCCCCGAACGTGCGTCAGCAGGCGGCAGCTTCCAGGGCGGGGGCATCCAGCAGAGCCTGGAGCTGGTCGGGGGGCAGGGGGCGAGAGAAGTGGTAGCCCTGGCCCTGGTCACATTCCAGGGCGCGCAGGTGGTCGAGCTGCTCGGCGGTTTCGATGCCCTCGCTGGTGATGCTCAGGCGGAGGGTCTTCGCCAGCATCACGATGGCGCGCACGATGGCCGCGTCTTCCGGGTGCTGACCCATCTTGCCCACGAAGGCGCGGTCTATCTTGAGCGTGTCGATGGGCAGGCTGCTCAGGTAGGCCATCGAGGAGTACCCGGTGCCGAAATCGTCTACGGCCAGGCGGATGCCCAGCGCCTTCAAGGCGTGCAGTTTGGCGATGGTCGCTTCGGCCTCCTGCATCATCGCGCTTTCAGTGATCTCGAGCTTCAAGTGATCCGCGCCAAACCCCGTTTCTTCCAGGACCTGAGCGACGTGGGCGACGAAGTCGGGCGTCTTGAGCTGCCGGGCGGAGACGTTGACGCTGACGGTCAGCTTATCTCCCCGGCCCTCGTTCCAGGCACGGGTCTGGCGACAGGCTTCGCGCAGCACCCAGAGGCCGAGGGGGACGATCAGGCCGATCTCCTCGGCCAGCGGGATGAAGGTGCCGGGGAGAACCAGGCCGCGCTCGGGGTGTTCCCAACGGATCAGGGCCTCCACCTCGCGCAGCGCACCGGTCTCCAGGCACATGATGGGCTGGTAGTGGAGGCGGAATTCGCCTGCTTCCAGGGCGCGGCGCAGATCAGTTTCCAGGTTCAGTCGGTCCAGGGCCAGCGCGCTCATGCTGCGGTCGAAGACGATGGAGCGGGCCTTCCCAGTCGCCTTGGCCCGGTACATGGCGGTGTCCGCCTCACGCAGCAGCTCGTCGGGGAGGCGCGAGTCGCCGAGGCTGACCGCGATCCCCAGGCTGCCGGTCATGACGATCTCCCGGCCACCGGCCATGATAGGGGCGTGGAGCACCTGCGTGATGCGCTCGGCCAGCCCGAGCAGCAGCCGGTCGTCGGTCAGATCCTCCAGCAGCACCGTGAACTCGTCTCCGCCCAGGCGCGCGACCGTGTCGCCCGCCCGGATGCAGGCGCTCAGACGCTCGGCGACGGCCACCAGGAGCGCGTCGCCCGCGGCATGCCCCAGGCTGTCGTTGACGAACTTGAAATTGTCCAGATCGAGGAAGATCACACCGACCGTCGTCGCCTGCCGCCGGGCGCGCGCCAGGGCGTGCCGCAAGCGCTCCATGAACAGCGCGCGATTGGGCAAGCCGGTGAGGGCGTCGTGAAAGGCCTGGTGTGCGAGCTGCTCCTCGAACAGCTTGCGCTCGCTGATGTCCCGGCAGGTCAGGACGATCCCCTGGATGCCCGGCTCCTCGAGCAGGTTAGTCAGGATCATCTGGGACAAGCGCCACGCCCCGCCGCCATAGCGCAGGCGCAGCTCGGCGGTCAGGGTGCCGCCTGCCTCGGCCCCGGCCTGCGCGACGAGTGTCCGGGCCGTTTCGGCCTCTTCGGGGTGCATCAGCGCGAACACGCTGCTCCCTTCCAGGCTCTCCGGGACGACCCCCCACTGGCGCCCGGCCGCCGAACTGAGGTAGCGGACGGCGCCGTCGGGTGCGAGGATGGCGATGACGTCAGAGGTGTTTCGGATCAGGGCCTGGAATCGCTCCTCGCTCCGGCGCAGGACCTCGCGCTCGGTCGCGAGGCGCGTGCCGAGGCGCTGGGACCGGGTGAACCGGCGGACCATGAGGAACAGCAGCCCGGCGGCCAGCAGGAGGACAGCCCGCGTCCCCACGTCCGCCGCACGATTGGCGGACACGGCCGCGCCGTCGCACCGCACGCTGGCGTCGTGGATAGCGTCGGACAGCGCCTCGTAGGCCGGGCTGACGCGGTCGTCGTGGAGGCGGACCGCCGACGCGTCCCGCCCGGAGTTGAAGAGCTGGAACTCGTCGGTGAACGCCTTCTCGTAGGTGAGCAGCGCGCGGCGCACCGGGGAGAGCGCGGCGCCCCCGCCGGCGACTCGCTCCAGGTCCTCCACGGTCTGCCGGGCCTGTGAGTTCAGCGCGTCCAGGTTGGTCCGCTCGTTGTGGGTCAGGCTCGGGTCCCGCATCGTCTGCCCTTCCAGGGTCCTCAGCTCGGTGACCTGGTTGTCCAGGCGGATCAGCAGGATCTGACCCTGACGCGCCTGGTCGGACTTGTGCTGGATTCGGACGATCACGGTCGCGACCGCGAGGCCAGCCAGGAGGGCGGCGGCCAGCAGGGCAGCGGCGGAGAAAAACGCACGCGCCCACATCAGGCCCGCTTTGGGCGCCTGCGCGAGTCGGCATTTGAGGGGCATTGTGTCGGGCCGAGGAATCATCGCCTTGACAGGCTCTCCCCGTATCCTTTTTGTCAGATTCCGTCAGTGTCAACTTCAGTGTCGGCGGCGGCCGGGGGCACTACTCTTCGCCGCCTTCTTCCACATAGACCCGCTTCTGGGCCTCCTCGAACGTCGTGATACCCGCCATGATCTTGACGCCGGCGTCCTGACGCATGGAGGCCATGCCGCGCGCCATGGCGACGCGGCGGATCTTGTTGGACGGGGCGCGGGCCAAGGTCAGGGACCGGATGGCATCGTCCATGACCATCAGCTCCTGGACGCTGTAGCGGCCCTTGTAGCCCATGTTGCCACAGGCTTCGCAGCCGGCGCCCTCGACGAACGTCGCCTGGTGGAACGCGGGCGTGTCGGTGTCAATGCCGAAGGCGGCGATGTCAACGTCGGAGGGTGCGGCGGGGCGCGCACAATGCGGGCAGACGCGCCGCACCAGCCGCTGTGCGAGGACGCCGATCACCGTCGAGGCGACCAGGAACGGGTCCATCCCCATGTTCAGCAGCCGCGTCACCGCGCCGGCCGCATCGTTGCAGTGGAGGGTGGAAAAGACGAGGTGGCCGGTGAGGGCGGCCCGGAAAGCGATCTCGGCCGTTTCCTGGTCGCGGATCTCGCCGATGTAGATGACGTCCGGGTCCTGCCTCAGAATGGCCCTCAATTGGCGGGCGAAGGTCAGGCCGGCCTTCTCGTTGACATTGGACTGCCGGATGCCGTCCAGCTCGTACTCGATGGGGTCCTCGACCGTGATGATGTTGACGTCGGGCGTGTGGATCTCCTGGATGGCGGAATACAGCGTGGTCGTCTTGCCGCTGCCGGTCGGGCCGGTCGCAAGAACGATGCCGTGCGGCTTACGGATCAAGGAGTTCAGCGACTTCAAGTTGCGCTCCGAGAAGCCGAGCTGGTCCAGGTGGGGCCGGACCGAGGACTTGTCCAGGATGCGGAGCACCATGGACTCGCCGTACTGGGTGGGCAGGGACGAGACGCGCAGGTCCACGCCGCGCCCGCCGGTCTGGACGGAGATGCGCCCGTCCTGGGGCAGGCGCCGCTCGGCGATGTTCATCTCGGCCATGATCTTCAGCCGCGAGGAACACGCCGCCTGAAACTCGCGGCGGACGCTGTCCACCAGCCGCAGGGAGCCGTCCTGGCGGAACCGGATGTCGAGCGAGTCGCGGCGCGGCTCGAAGTGGATGTCGCTGACCCCCAACGCGATGGCGTCGGAAAGGATGCGGTTGATGAACTGGATGACGACCGGCTGATCCACGCCCATCGACTCCAGCTTGTCGGGCGGCCCGACGGTGCCGGTGACGGGGGCGAAGCCGGAGGCCATCGCCCCGGTGAACACTTCGGAGGCGCGCTTGTCGGGCAGAACGGGCGGCGTGAACGGCACGAGGTCGGCGGGGGCG
>JANOOM010000475.1:0-8816 GCA_031421335.1 Armatimonadota bacterium | reverse complement strand
CGCCGCGCCCGCTCTGAAGCAGGCGGCCCGCGAGGCCCTGCTGCTGATGGCCTCCGACTGGCAGTTCTGCATCTCGACGGGCGGCGCCAAGGACTACTCCGAAGTCCGCCTGCGGAATCACTACGACAACTTTCAGGCGCTTGCGAAACTCACCCGCCGCCTGGGGATGGGGGAGGAATTGTCGGTCGGCGACTGGAAAAACATCGCCGAGTGCGAGGCCCGCGACAGCGTCTTCCCCGACATCGAGCCGCAGTGGTTCGCGCGGGTGGAGCACCCAGCGGAGTGACGCCGATGCCTGCCCGGAAGCTGCCCTGGAGGATGATATGTCTGCTGTCCATTCTGGGGGCGGGTCTGACATCCTTTGCCGGCCATGCTCTGCATCAGAACGCGCTTAACGCGGCTCTAGTTGCCGCCGTCGAGCATGGGCGGGCCGTTGATGCGGAAGATCTGCTGCGCCGGGGGGCGGACGCCAACGCCGCGAAACCCTGGTTCAGTCGCATTCCATCCAGCCGGTTTGACTGGGAAATATGCTATTCCAACGTGTCAGACAAAGGCAACGCTCCGCAGCCCGTCCTCTGCCTTGCTGCACAGCGGCATGATGTGGCGATGGTGAACATCCTGCTGAGGCACGGTGCGGACGTCAACGCCCGGAGCGTCCATGACTACACCGCATTGACCTATGCCGAGGGTGATACTTTAGTGATGCAGGACTTGATCCTGCGCGGCGCGGACCGGAACGTGCGGGACGTCTTCGGCGGCGTGGGAGGCAAAACAAAATGAGCGGATACGCCCACCACAAGTTGGCAGCAGCCTATCTTCGTCGCCGTACTTGGCGTGGCGGAATGGAACCGGCGCTTCCCTCAGTACCCGGCGTGACTGCTTTAGTGCTGGAGGGGTCTCAGGCGCGTTCAAACCGGCCGAATGTGGGAATGAACAGAGAAGCAGAGGCGCCACCGCAAGCGTCGCCACTTTAAGATGTATCGCGCCGCAAGGAGATCAAACCGATGAAAGCCGTCGTCATGGCGGGCGGGGAGGGGACGCGGCTCCGGCCGCTCACCTCCAGCCGCCCCAAGCCGCTCGTCCCAATCCTCAACAAGCCCTGCATGCAGCACACCATCGAGCTGCTCAAGCGCTACGGCATCACCGACATCGTCGTCACGCTTTATTATCTGGCTGACGAGATCGAGGGCTATTTCGGCGACGGGTCCGAGCTTGGCGTCAACCTCATTTACACCGTCGAGGACACGCCGCTCGGCACGGCGGGCAGCGTCAAGAAAGCGCAGGAGTATCTCAAAGACGACACCTTCATCATCGTCTCAGGCGACGCCCTGACTGATCTGGACGTGGACAAGGCCCTGGCCTTCCACCGCGAAAAGGGGTCGGAAGCGACACTCGTCTTGCAGCATGTGGACAACCCCCTGGAGTTCGGCGTCGTGATTACCGACGACGGCGGGCGCATCCGGAGGTTCCTGGAAAAGCCGTCCTGGGGCGAGGTCTTCTCGGACACCGTGAACACCGGTATGTACATCCTGGAGCCGTCCGTCTTTGACTACATGCAGCCCGAGAAGAGCTACGACTGGTCCCAGGACATCTTCCCGCAGCTTTTGGCGCAGGAGCGACCGATGTTCGGCTACGTTTTGGGCGAGTACTGGACCGATGTCGGCTCGCTCCAGCAGTACCGACAGGCGCAGTACGAGATGCTCGGCGGCATGACCCAGCTCCCCATCGAGGGCCGGCGCGAGGGCGGGCAAGTCTGGATCGGCGAGGGCACCGACATTGACCCGAGCGCCCAGATCGTCGGGCCGGTCTGCATCGGCAAGAACTGCCGCATCAATGCCGGCGCGCACATTGGGCCGGACACCGTCATCGGCGACAACTGTTTGATCGAAGAGGGCGCAATCCTTCAGCGGGCCATCATCTGGGATTCCAACTATATCGGGGCGCGCTCCCGGCTGACCGCCTGTACGGTCTGTTTCCGCTGCACCATCAAGGAAGACGTGGATATCCAGGAGGGCGCTGTCGTTGGCGACCGCTGCCACATCGAGGGCGGCAGCACCATCCGGCCACTGATCAAACTCTGGCCCGATAAGATCATCGAGGGCGGGTCCGTCGTCACCATGAGCCTCATCTGGGGGTCCAAGTGGCAGGGGGCACTTTTCCGCAACCTTGGGGTCTCGGGCATCGCCAACGTCGAGATGACCCCGGATTTCGCCACCAAACTCGGCGCGAGCTACGGGGCCTTCCTCAAGAAAGGTTCGACCGTTATCACGTCCCGCGACTCGACTCTGGTCTGCCGCATGCTCAAGCGCGCCTTGATCGCGGGGCTGGTTTCCGTGGGCGTCAACGTCCTGGACAACGAGGGCATGTCCCTGCCGGTCTCGCGCCACACCATCCGGTCCACGAACGCCGTCGGCGGCGTCCACATCCGGCTCGCCCCCGACCAGCCGAACCTCGCCCTGGTCGAGTTCTTCGACAAGAACGGCATCTACCTGTCCACGAACGGGCAGCGCAAGATCGAGACTATCTTCTACCGCGAGGACTTCGGGCGGACGCCGGCCGACGAGGTCGGCGAGATCGCCTTCGCGCCGCGCGCCATCGAGCAGTATAGCCAGGACTTCTTCCGGCTGCTGAACATCGAGGCCGTCAAGAAGCGCGGCTTCCGGGTCGTCGTGGACTACGGCTTCACGCGCATCTCCAGCACCCTGCCGCAGATGCTCGGCCAGCTCGAAACCGACACGATCGCGCTCAACGCCTACACCGACCCCAAGAAGTCGCCCAAGACGGCCGCCGACCGGGCCGCCCTGGTCCAGAGCCTGAGCAACTATCTGGTGACGCTGAAGGCGGACCTCGGCGTCTTCCTGCGGGACGACGGCGAGCGGCTGTCGGCGGTGGACGAGAGCGGGGCCATCCTTTCCGGCTCTGAGCTGCTGGCCGTCTTCGCCCTGCTCGTGGCCCGCGCCAAGCCCGGCGCCCTGGTCGCAGTCCCTGTCACCGCGCCCTCGATCATCGAGCGCATTTTGGCCGAACATGAGGGCGGGGTCATCCGCACCAAGACGGACGTGCGCGCTTTGATGGCAACGGCGGCGGAGGGCAAGGACGGCATCGCGCTGGCCGGCGACACCGAGGGCGGGTTCATCTTCCCCGAATTCCACCCGGCCTTCGATGGTCTGTTCTCCTTCGCCAAGCTGCTGGAACTGCTGGCCGTCCAGGAGACGACCCTCAGCGAAGTGCGGGCCATGCTGCCGCCCTACTTCCTCGCCTCCGAGACGGTGGCCTGCCCATGGGAAGTCAAGGGCCGCATCATGCGCGTCCTGACGGCCGAAAGCGAGGGGACGAACACCGAGCTGATTGACGGCATCAAGACCTACCGCGACGACGGCTCGTGGGTGCTGGTTCTGCCCGACGCTTCGGAGCCGTTCTTCCGCATCTACGCCGAGGCGAGTAGCCAGGACAAGGTCAATGAGCTGGTCCACCGCTACGTCCTGCGGATTGGGGCGCTGAAGTGAGAGAAGAGGGGAAGCGATGACAGTGGTCGAACGCCCTCTGGCCCAGCCGGGCGAGGAGCAGGAGGGGGTGCAGGAGGAGATCCTGCGCCCACGCTGCTGGACGCGCGACGAGTATTATCGCTTGGGCGAGGCGGGTTTCTTCGAGAACGAACGCGTCGAGCTTTTGGACGGAGAGATATGGACGCTGCCGCCACAGAAAGCACCGCACTTTTCGTCCGTTGAGGCCGCCTCCGAGATCCTCGGAGACGCTTTCGGAGCAGGCCACTCGGTCCGCGGTCAGGGGCCAATGACGCTTGACGACGGCACTGAGCCGGAACCGGATGTCCTGATCGTCGCCGGCTCCCGAATGGTTTACCAGGACCACCACCCGACCCCGCCTAAGGTACGTTTCCTCGTAGAGGTCTCTGATGCGACGCTCGCTAAAGACCGAGACAAGAAGATGCAAGAATACGCGCAGGCTGGCATTGTTGACTACTGGATTATCAACCTCGTCAGCCGACAAATCGAAGTCCACCGTGTCCTTCTGGAAGGCGAGTCCATCGCCCCCTTACTCGCGCCGGACCGTCCGGTCAACGTCACCGATCTGCTGCCGCTACGGTCTCCCGCGCAGCCATGACAATCGTCATCGGCATCGCGGGCGGCTCCGCTTCGGGTAAGAGCACACTCGCCCGCGCCCTCGCCGAGTCACTGACCGAGCGGCTGAAACAGGTGGAGACACTCGCGATGGACCGCTACGTCCGCGAAGACCGCGCCGCCGGCCCGCACTTCGTCTCCCCCATGACCGGCGAGCGGCTTTTCGACTGGAATCACCCGGACGCCTACGACCTGGGGCGGCTGCTTGCCGACGTCGCCGTCCGTGCTTCCGCCCAAGACGCACCTGACGTCCTGCTGGTGGAGGGCCTGATGGCGCTGCACTTCCCCGATCTGCGCCGCCGGTTCGCCCTGCTCCTGTTTCTGGACCTTGATGCCGACGTGCGTGCCCTGCGCCGCCTGCTGCGCGACATGGCCGGGGGGCGGGCGAGCCGCGACCCGGAGTTCATCGCCCGCTACTATTTGGAATGCGCCCGCGTCGGTCACGCGCGCTTCGTCGAGCCGTCCCGCGCTCACGCCGACCTGGTCCTGCGCGGGGACGCCGATTTCACCCGCCTGACTCCCCTGCTCTGCGCCGCCGTCGAAGAATGCCAATCGAGAACCGCCCTATGATGAAGATCCTCTCCCTCCAAGTCGGCCGCCCCGCCGAACATGTCTCGCAGCTCAAAGACGGCCAGGGCGCCGCCTGGGTCAGCTCCATCTGGAAGACGACCACCCTGGCCCGCGTCCGCCTGGAGCGGGAGGATCTGGAAGGCAACACCCAGGCCGATCTGAAGAACCACGGCGGCCCGGACAAGGCCGTCTGCTGCTATGCTTCCGAGCATTATGCTCATTGGCGGGCCACCCTGGACACGCCCGAGGCCGAGTTCCCGCATGGCGCGTTCGGCGAGAACTGGACGCTTTCGGGCATGACCGAGGACGCGGTCTGCATCGGCGACGTTTACGCCGCCGGCACGGCCCGCGTGCAGGTGAGCCAGCCTCGGATGCCCTGCTGGAAGCTGGGCCGCCGCTGGGAGCGCCCTTCCTTCCCGCTGGAGGTCTCCGGGAGTGGCCGGACCGGATACTATTTTCGCGTCCTGGAGCCAGGCGAAGTCGGGGCCGGAGACGTTTTGACCCTGACCGAGCGCCCGCTGCCTTTGTGGACCGTGGCGAGTGTCAACCGGGCGATGTATGTGGATAAGGACGACGCCGAACTGGCCGAAACGCTGTCGCGCTTGCCCCAACTGGCCGAAGCCTGGCGCCGCCCCTTCCGCCGCCGGGTGGGTCTACTTCGGTCAAGAATGAAGTGAACGGTGCCAATACTCAGCGTCCAAGTCATTCGGCATACGGATGACTCACAGCCCGGCGTCATCCGCTGCAAGGTGGCCGAAGAATGGCGTGACGTGCAAGGCCGAGAAGTCTCCACCGTTGACACCGAAGTGCCGGATCCTGTCGCGGCTACGTCCGGCGAGACCCGCTTTGATGTGTCGCTTGAGCAGCTTCTTGCGGGCGAATAAATTCGCGCCAACAAGGGCACGAAACCTGCCTTCGCAGGTTAAGACTTAAGATCTAAGTCTGAGTCCACGCAGGTGAGGGTTTTAGTGGAGTGACTTTGTGCCCTTGTTGGCGCGACTTCAGTCGCCCGCCTTCCTGTCCGCCCTCTACGGCATCTTCACGAACCGCCACTGCTGGCCCCGCGTGCCGTCGCCCCGCTGCTGCGTCACGTCCGTTCCACCCGCTCCGGCAGCCACGCCCAGGACCAGGCTGCTGTTGCGGTTGACCAGCGTGTACACGCCGCCCGGACCAGGCACCGGCCGCCATTGCTGGTTGCCGCCCCCGTTGTCCGGGTAGAGGAGCAGGGCAGCTCCGACCTCCTTCGAGGCCCCGCTGACATCTAAAGCCAGGCCCGCACTGCGGCTGATGAGCTTGTACTCCCCGCCGCCCACTCCCCGTAGGCTCCACTGCTGACTCGCGCCGCCGGTCGGGGCCGACACGCCGACGGCGGCTGATGTCACGCCCAGGGCGAGGCCCGTACCGCGGTTGACCAGCGCGTAGAAATCCCGATAGGAAAAGCCCGGAGCGCCCTGGTAAGCTGCGCCGGTGAAAATATACGTCGTGACGGACTTGGCGGCCACCGTCGCCGTGAAGCGCCTCCCTGCCAGCGCGACCGGGGGCAGGGCGGCCAGATCCTCGGTGGGCGAGGTGCGGTACGCCGTCACCCGCGCGCCCAGCCGCGTGAACCGGGACAGGTCATAAGTGACGTGCCGGTCGGTATCGCCGCTGTTACGGGTGATGATGACGACCCGACCCGCTTTGGCGTCCCAGGCGGCGACCGAGTCTGGATCGTCCAGCGCGATGATCCGGTAGCCGGGCCGCAGGAAGCGGCTGTACTGGGCCATCACGAAGTACTTCTTGTTGACGGTGTAGGCCGTCGTGGTTTCGTCGAGCTGTGGGTTCTTGAGGAAGCCCCAGCCCCCGACGGCATCCACAACCTGCCAGGTGACCCAGGCGGAGGGATGCAGGCCATTCAGGTCGTCGGTGATGTTGCGGGCCATGGACAGGCCCGACGGGTCCCCATCGCCGTCCTCGGACAGCCACAGGTCCTTGCCGTGCGAGAGGGCGAAATTGGAAAGCTGCGTCCGGTCGCCCCCGCCATACGAATGCACGTTGATCTTGGACAGCCCGCGCAGGGCGGCCTCGTCATAGAAGGGGAACGTCTTATTGCCGTCCCCGATGCTCGGCTCATCCGAAGCGGTCGTCGTAGTAGGGAGGCCCCGGCGCGCCAGCGCGGCGATTGTCGCCCCGACGATCAGGTTCTGGTGGGGCCGGTCTATGTGGCACCCCTCCTGGTTGCTGTTATTACCCCCGAAGTGCCAGCCGCCGCTCGGCTCGTTCAGCGGCTCCAAGTCGCGGAAGGTGACGCCCCAGGTGTCGTGGAAGTGCCCGACCACCTCAGCAAGATAATCGGCAAAGGCGGCGTCCTTGTCAGGCCGCAGATTGTCTTTGCCGCCCTGCCCGCCGGTGACGCTGCCGCTGACGGTCATCCACCAGGGGGGCGAATTCGAAAACGCCTCGATCTGATTGACGCCCTTCTTGATCGCCTCTTGTAATACCCAGCGCTGATTGGCGTCCGCCGCCCAGTCCCACACGCCGGGTGACGGCTCGAAGCCGGGGACGGCGTTGCGGAAGCCCAGGAACTGCGGGTTTGGGGCGAGGTGTTGGGGGTTCTCGCCGCCGCCGATGTTATAGCGGACGATGTTCAGCCCCAGCCCCTTGACCGGATCGAAGGCTTTCTCGATGTAGAGGCGCCGGGCGGCCTCGGGGTAGCCCCCAACCACTTTGGCCCACCAGGCCAGCGATGTGCCCCAGCCCTCCCAGGTCTGGAACTGGACCGATGGGTCCACGAGGGCAGTCACCGCCGCCGGTTGGACGTCGGCGACCAGCCTGAACAAGCGCGAGCCGTGCGGCGGCAGGGGAATGCTGACACTACCCGTGAAGACGCCCAGATCGGTGTGGTCCCACAAGTCGCGCGCCCGAACCGAGCCGGTCACCCCCAGGTCGCTCGGCTGCACCGTCACCGCCCTAGCCGTGTCGTCCCGGTTGAACAGCGCGACTGTCTTGCTGCCGTCCGCGCCCGTGCTGACCCAGACATCCGGGTTGGCGGCCAGTGGCGCGGCGGGACGACCCGCCTGGTCCACGGCGATGACCTCGTCGTTTGTCAGCAGTGCCAGGCCCACCGAGTCCAGCTTGGTCAAGTCGTCGCCGCTATAGAGCGGGCTGCACGAGACCGCCCACAGCGTCATCACCGTCTGCCGCTCGTCCGGCGTCAGCCCGTCCATCGCCCCCGCCCCGATGTCCAGCGAGTCCAGATCGTTCCAGCCTCGGCCCGGCCCGGCCTCGCTCGCCCAGTCGCGGGCCGCGTCGAAGGCGCGTGGAATGGACCCCCAGCCAGTCAGGGTCGGCCCGTAGGTCTCGACATCGGCCGTGATACGCCGGCCCTGGGCGTACTGACGCCAGACAGAGCTGTAGGTCCTGTCCAGATTCCAGGAGAGTTCCAGCCAGATCGGCCGCCCCGTCTGCTTCAAGGCCGCCGACCACGCCGCCACGTCGGGCCGGGCGTCTATCTTCGGGTCGGTGTGGCCCGCGCCGGGCGTCACGACGCCATCCAGCTTCAGGAAGTCCACCCTCCAGGCCGCAAACTGGTCGGCGATGGAGTTGACATAGGCCTGCGCGCCCGGCTTGGCGTAGTCTATCTTGTAGCCGAACCCCCAGCCAGTCGCGGGCTGGAGCGGTCTGACCACGATGTCCTGGACATGCTGGCTAGACCCTAAAATCGGCGGGTTGGCCTTGTAGACCTCCTCCATGACGCCCGGTATCCAGTAGATGCCCAGCTTCTGCCCGTTCTTATGAACATACTGCGCTACCTCGGCGATGCCCTCCGGGAACTTCTTCAAGTCGGGCATAGGTCGCCCATAATTGTCATAGCTGCCCTTCCAGCCCGAGTCTATATTGACATAGGTGTACCCATGCGCCTGCAAGGTCTTGTGCAGGACGTCCGACTGCGCCTCGACGTGCTGGGCCGTCAGCCAGTCCATGCCCCCGTAGCCCGGATGCTTCGTCGCCTCCAGGCTCCAACTGCTCCAGCCCTGGTAGGGCTTTTGCCCAAGCCCTTCGCCCGGCGCGGCGGGGCTGGGCACAGCCGCCATCAGGCCCAGGGCGAGGGCGGCGAGGAGGATCACT
>JANOOM010000474.1:0-8346 GCA_031421335.1 Armatimonadota bacterium | reverse complement strand
CACCCCGAAGACGACCACGTTCAACGGGTTCCCTGGGACACCGCCGGCTTCGGACTTCCTGTCCGGATACAACGTGCTGTCCATCGTCGTGGAGCTGCCCAAGTCGCAGCTTGGCAGCGGCAAAATCGGCGTCTGGTGTACGACCAGCAAGTAGGACCACAGCAAAGGAGCAAACACATGAACATGAACGCGATCAAAGGAATGGCTCTTGGCGCCGGCCTGCTCGGCACCGTGCTCGTCGCCGGATGCGGCGGGGGCAGCAACACCACGTCGACCAATCCCGGCACGCCCGCCCCGCACGTCTTCGTGCAGATAGACCGCCTCTCGCGGCCCGCCATCAACGAGGTCTTCGCCACCGTGGCGAACAACCGGCACGCCCAGAACCATACCCTGAACAGCCCCGTGGATGATGCCGGCCCGACCGGGCTTCAGAGCGACATCCAGAGCTTCATGGTCGGCACGGCAGGCCGCTCGCAGGCGATCACTGATGTCGTCAAGAAGGTCCTCATCCCAGACGTCATGCGCGTGGACCTGTCGCAGAACACCGCCAAAGCCGCCTACCTTGGCGTCGAGACCGGCGGGGCGACCGGCAGTGCGTTCGGCGGACGGGCGCTGACGGATGATGTCATAACCACTGACCTCGGCGTCATCTTCGGTAACACCATCCCATCCCTGGGCCTGGCGCCGGATGATGGCAAAGAGATCCCCACACTGGTGACCGACAACGTCGCCTACGACAAGCACGCCACCCTGACTACCTTCCCGTATGTTGGGGCGCCCCAGTAAAGCCTCGGACACAAACCGGGGGGCCTCGTGACTGACACGAGGCCCCCCGGCTCACTTTAACCCCTATGAAACGTCCCCTCATCGGCGTCATCGCTGCGATCGCCCTGCTCGGGGTAGGCCTCGCGGCCTGGATGCACATCGCCCCGAAGGCCGCCGCGCCACGTCCCTCGCCGCTCGTCGAGCGCGCGCCCTATGACCCCGCCCTGACTTATAAGATGGTCGCGTTCTACCAGAGCCGCGTCAAGAGAAACCCGCAGAACGGGGCCATCGAGTGGGCGCAGCTCGCCGGAGCCTACCTCCAGCGCTGCCGCGAAACCGGCGACATCGCCGACGCCTTGCGCGCCGAGGCGGCGGCCAAACGCTCCATCGCCATCCGCTCCATCAACAACGCTCCCGCCTGGGACGCCCTGGCGCGCAGCCTGTTCACGCAGCACCAGTTCGTCCAGGCCGAAGCATTGGCCCGCGTGACGTCGCTGAAGTACCAGGACGACCCCGACGCCCTGAACGGGTACGCTGGGGCCGCTCTGGAGCGGGGCGACTACAGCACCGCCGAGCGCGCCTTGCAGCGCCCCATCGTCGCGGGCGCCGACAAGCCCGACCCCAGCGTACAAGCATTGCAGGCGCGGTTACTCGACATCAACGGCCGGCCCGCCGAAGCACTCCGCCTCCTGCGGCTCGCACAGGCCGAAGCCGACGGCAACCTGGACGCCCCGCGCGAGAACGTCGCCTGGTTTCACATGCGCGTCGGCGACGAGCTGGCCCGTATGGGCCGGGCCGATGACGCCCAAAAGTCCTATTTGGAAGCTCTGAGCCTCTACCCCCACGACTACAAGACCATGACCGGACTGGCCCGACTGGCGGCGGGGCGCTCGGACTGGCCCGGCACGATCTCCTGGGGGATGAAGGCGGAACAGGTCGTGCCCACCCCCGAGGCCGTCGCCTTGGTCGGCGACGCCTACGCCGCTTCGGGGGACACGAAGAATGCCGAGGCACAGTACCGGCTGATCGAGGCCATGGGGACGATCTCCCGCGCGCAGAGTATGGTCTACGACCGCTACCGCGCCATGTTTGATGCTAACCACAGCCGGCATCTCGCGGAAGCCTTGCAGCTCGCTCAGCGCGAGATGGGCGTGCGCCGAGACGTCTACGCTTATGACACGCTGGCCTGGGCATACCTCAAGAATGGCAAACTGCCACAAGCGGACGCCGCCATGAAACAGGCCATGGCGCACGGCACGCAGGATGCCCTGCTGTTCTACCACGCGGGCACCATCGCCGGGGCGCAGGGCGACCATGTGCGGGCGGACGCCGATTTGGTCCGCGCTTCCGCGCTCGACCCATACTTCCGCCCATCCGCGCCGGCTGTGATGCAGCACCCCTACGGTGGATTCTGATCAACCCTTCTTCGTGCTGCCCGCTGCCTTCTCCGGCAGCGTCTTCTCAGTCTGCGCGGCGTACTCCTCGATGTCCTCGGCGGTGAGCCGGGGCAGCTCGATCTGCTTATACACGTCCTTGACGGCGATGTCCAGGATCTCCTCCGCGCTCGCCGTCTTGCTCCGGCCCAGCTTCTGGGCGATTCGATACAGCATCAGGTGGGTGGCGACCGGAACGCGCAGCGAGAGGCTGCGGTCCGGGATGTCTGTCTCGGCGGCTTTTTCCTCGTCCACCGTCGCCAGGTGGATCAGTTCGTGTTCGATCCAGCTTTGCATCTTGCTTGTGCTGTGCAGGTTGTGCCCGTTGTTACTCATCTTACTCATCTTTCAAATATTCTTTGATTTTATTATAGCTCATTTGTGTCGAAGCTACAGCCATCCGCCGTCACTAACGCTTTTGTAACCCCGCCGTAATAAATTGGTATCAAAGCGGTAGCCGATTTGTGTGGATAATGTGTTATACTTGTCAGGAGGTTCGGATGAAGACTTCATGCCGGTCACATCATTTCTTGTGCTACATTGCTTTCCTGGCCCTCGCGTTGTGCTTCTGCCCGACGCGCCCCGCCGCTGCCCACCCGATGGGCAACTTCTCCATTAACCATTATGCACACTTTGAGGCACAAACTGGCCGCATCACTCTCCGGTACGTCCTGGACTACGCCGAGATCCCGACGGTGACGGAGCGGGACACCATGGGCGTCTCGGGGAACGCCCCCGTCCCCGAGCCGGCGAGCCGGGCGTACCTGCGTGCCAAAGCACTTTCTTTGCGGGATGGGCTGGCCCTCTCCGTTGACGGCCGCCCCGTCCCGCTTTCCGTCACGCCCGTGGCCCTCCAGTTCCGGCCCGGTGCGGGCGGCCTCAACACCATGCGCGTCGTCCTGGACCTGTCCGCTCAGACGCCGGCCCGAGCCGGCGCGGACTACGCCGTTTCTTATCGAGACACCAATTATGCCGAGCGCACCGGCTGGAAAGAGATCGTGGCGGTCGCGGGCAAGGGAGTCGGGGTTCAGAATTCGTCCGTACCCAGCAGCGATCAGAGCCATGAGCTGACCGTCTACCCGTCCAACCCGACCCTCGCACCGCCCCAGCAGACCGATGCGTCCTTCTCCGTCGTCCCCGGCGGCATCTCGTCGGTGGCACCCGCTGCCATCGCCCCGTCGGTACAGGCCGCGAACACCCACACGCCGCAGGACCTCTTCACGCAGGCCATCGCGCGGCGTGCCTTGACGCCCGGCGTCATGCTGCTGGGTCTGCTGGTGGCCTTCGTGTTCGGCTCCTTCCACGCCATCTCGCCTGGCCATGGCAAGACCATGGTGGCCGCCTACCTCGTCGGGACGCGCGGGACGGCCCGCCACGCCGCCCTGCTCGGGGTCATCGTGACGGTGACGCACACTTTGGGCGTCTTCGCGCTGGGCCTGGTGACCCTGTTCGCTTCCAGGTATGTGGTCCCAGAAAAGCTGTACCCGGTCCTCAGCGCCGTCAGCGGCCTGGCCGTCCTTGGCGTGGGTGTTTGGCTGCTCTGGTCCCGCCTGCGCGGCGCGTCCGACGATCACGGCCATTCTCATACGCATGACCACGATCACGAACACAGTCACGACGCTGACGGAGGGCACTCGCACGGTTCCGGGCACCACCAGCATAGCGTCCCCGAGGGGCCGATCACGGCGCGCTCCCTGGTCGCCCTGGGCGTCTCCGGCGGCATCGTTCCCTGCCCCTCCGCGCTCGTTGTTCTGCTCTCCGCCGTCGCCCTGCACCGGGTCGCTTATGGCATGGCCCTCATCACCGCTTTCAGCGTCGGCCTCGCGTCCGTGCTGATCGTCATCGGCCTCCTGGTCGTTTCCACCCGGCACTGGTTTTCCCGGTTCCCGGCCTCCGAAGGCCTTCTCCGCCGCTTGCCCATCGCCAGCGCGGCGGCCATCACCCTGATCGGCCTCCTGCTGGTCATCCGCGCCGTAACGCAAGGCGTTTAGAACTGGTACCTTTAGAGATGCTTAGTAAATCGCTGCTCGCCGATGCCAGCACCAAGACAAAAGTCGTCGTCGTTATGACCCTTCTGGTCGTCGTCAATGTTCTCCTCTGGCTCGTCGTTTGGAGCCTGTCGGGCCGGTTCGTGTTCCTCGTCGCGACGGGCTGGCTTGCCTACGGCTTCGGCCTGCGCCACGCCGTGGACGCCGACCACATCTCCGCCATTGATAACACCACCCGCAAGCTGATGCAGGAAGGCAAGCGACCCACCGGCGTCGGCTTCTTCTTCTCGCTCGGCCACTCCACCATCGTCATCTCGCTGTGCGCCGCCCTCGCGCTGTCCACCGCCTATGTCCAGCGGCATATGCCGCAATGGCAGGGCATCGGCGGTATCGTCGGCACCCTCGTGTCCGGCCTCTTCCTGTACGTCATCGGCTTTATCAACCTCGTTGTGCTGCTGAACCTCTTCAAGACCTTCCAGGCTATCCGGCGCGGCGAAGACGTCGAAGGTCAGCACATGGGCGACATGCTGGACCAGCGCGGCCTGCTCGGGCGCCTCTTCAAGCCGGTCCTGAAGATGGTCCGCCACTCGTGGCAGATGTACTTCGTCGGTTTCCTGTTCGGGCTGGGCTTCGACACCGCAAGCGAAGTCGGCATCCTGGCCCTGTCCGCCCACTCCGGCCAGACGACCACGCCCTTTTGGGTCATCATGCTGCTGCCGTTGCTGTTCATGGCCGGCATGTGCCTCATTGATGCACTCGACGGCATCCTGATGCTCGGCGCCTACGGCTGGGCCTTCGTTAAGCCGGTCCGCAAGGTCTACTACAACCTCATCATTACTTCCCTCTCGGTCTCAGTCGCCTTCATCGTCGGCACTTACGAGCTGCTGCAAATCTTCCAGGCCCAGTTTGCCCTGAAGGGCAGACTTTGGAGCTTCCTTAACAACCTCCCCTTGGACAATCTCGGCTACTACATCATTGGCACGTTCCTGTTAGGGTGGGGGGTATCCGTGCTGGTCTCTAAAGCGAGGAAGCAGGGGGCGGCCTCCAACACTCGGGCGCGGGCCGAGTCCGCGTCTGAGACCCTCGTCTGACGCGCCGCAACGAAGCCCCACATACGGGGAACGAAACTGTGTTGGCAGTGTGTTATGGTGTCAACGTGATCACATTAGAAAAGCCTACCATGCCCACCAAACGCAGAGGGTTCACCCTCATCGAACTGCTCGTCGTCATCGCCATAATCGCGATTCTCGCGGCGATCCTGTTCCCCGTCTTCCAATCCGTCCGGGAGAACGCCCGTCGGACCGCCTGCATCAGCAACATGAAGCAGATCGGCCTGGCCGCCCACATGTATATGGATGACAGCGACGGTGCCCTTTACCATCATCACGAAGACTATGTGCTGGACGACGGCACTCAGGTCCACGACTTACCCCCGAACGTCAGCGCCTGCGCGGGCGGCGGGAACGGCAACAGCAACGCCGAGAAGCCCTGGGCGATCTTCTTCCAGCCATATCTCGCGAGCCGCGAGGTCATTTATTGCCCGGACGACCCCGCCCCCCATTCCACGGTCCAGGCGCGAAACATCGCCGCCTACAACGGCGGCATAAGCGTCTTGGGTCAGGAGTGCAGCGCGGCCCCCAATGGGGAGCAGTGTACGGCCGAAAAGGAGCACACGGCGATGTGGAGCTTTCTGCTGAACTCCATCTTCACGCACAAGTCCTGCCGCTACATCAAAGAAGGCGTCCTGCCCGGCTTCGCCACCGAAGCGGCCGTGA
This sequence comes from Armatimonadota bacterium, assembly GCA_031421335.1. Taxonomy (GTDB): domain Bacteria; phylum Armatimonadota; class Armatimonadia; order Armatimonadales; family Capsulimonadaceae; genus JANXMY01. The sequence continues at coordinate 2,385 of JANOOM010000474.1, read as the reverse complement.
ACTCGCTGCCAGACCAGAACCTCATCATGTTCTCGGAGCGTAACTCCCCCGCGCTGGACGATCCCGCCAACACGGACTGGGGATACATCCCTCAGGACGACTACGACACCTGGCCCGGCGAAGCCAGCCTGGTGCGGTCCGGCACCGGCGGCCAGTATGCGAACCAAGGCTGGATCAAGTATGACCAGCACCGCGGCGGGGCCGATTACATCTTCTACGATGGCCACGTCAAGTTCATGCACTGGAGCCAGGCACGTACCTTGGAGTACCCCGACCACGTCGTCCGCTTCCCGCTGGCGAACCCGCCGAGCTAGCGCACGGCAAAACGAAATGGATGTCATACCCGCCTGCCGCCGCGCAGGCGGGTATACTAGTTTCAGGCCGGGAACTTTCGGCCGATCCCAAACGCTTACGAAAAGGAAAGAGGGCAGCGCGCGCCCGAAATGCCATGAGGTTGTTCCCGGATAGCAGAGGGAAAAATGCGCCCACGCGCGATCAAAACGCGGACGCGGGGCTGTCCGGGGACGACGTGGACCTCTTCGCGCGCCTGCTCGCCGAACACCAGGACAAGCTCTACCGCGTCGCCTACCGAATGGCCGGGCACCACGAGGACGCCCAGGACCTGCTGCAAGACGCCCTGCTGGAAGCCTTCCGCTCGTTCAAGCGGTTCCAGCGCGGCACCTACTTCGACAAGTGGCTCTACCGGATCATGACCAACACGTTCATTGACCGGCAGCGCCACCGCAAACGGGTGGGGCGGGTCGAGTCGCTCGATGCCCCCCTGCCCGGCGCCGAAGAAGGCCAGTCGTCGGCCCGCGAGATCCCCGACTGGGAAGATGAGCCGTCCCGCCGCCTCCTGCGCGAGACCTTCGACGAGCCGATCCAGGAAGCCCTGGACGCGCTCAAGCCGGAGTTCCGCATGGTCCTGATCCTCGCGGACGTGGAAGAGTTCTCCTATGAGGAGATCTCGGAAATGATGGACACGCCCATTGGCACCGTCCGCTCCCGCCTGCACCGCGCCCGCGACATGATGCGGCAAACCCTGGAAAAAACCGATAAGAGTAAGTAGCAGCCGGAAATACTGAAAGAGAACGAGAACAAACGGCGCCCAGGTGCGTCATTAGGACTATGATGAGCACGAACGGACATCCACACGGGGAACAACTTTCGGCCTATGTTGACGGCATGCTGGACGTCGGCAAGACGCGCAGCATCGCCGAGCACTTGCGGGCCTGCGTCCCCTGCCGCGCCGCCACCGGCCAGCTTCAGGAGACCAAGACCCTTCTGCGCCAGATGCCCGCCCCGCCCCGCCCCGGCCCTCAGTTCTGGGATGATGCCTACCGCAGTCTGCGCGTGGACGACCGCGACCGGGCCGTCACCCGCCGGTTCCTGTGGGACGCCCTGCGCGGGCCGGAACAGGCCGCACACCGCCGCTGGGCGGCGGGCCTTGCCACCGCCGCCGTCGTCGGGGCCATGATCGCCGGCCCGTTGACAGGAACCCACCTCGGCGCTGGCCCGCGCTTGGCCCCTGTGGCTATCTCGCTGCCCGACGTGTCGCCGGACGACTCGCCGGACATTTCCTCGCTGGTGCAGTCGCACACCGATTCGGCTTCCGCCGTCCCTCTCGACGACCCGGACAGACAGAAGATGATCGCGGCGGACGCCCGCAAGGCCCCGGTCCCCACGGAGGCGGTGGGCTATGCCGACATCGCGTTCTAAAACGCTTTCATTCTCGGCAGCGATCCTGGCCGGGCTGCTGCCGGCGGTCCCGGCCCTCGCCGCCCACGCCAAGCCCGCGCCCAAACGGCACGCGCCGCCAGACAGGACTGTCCCCCACGTCCCGACTGCCGAGGACCTGTTCGTCAAGGTCCTGCGAGCCGATGATTCTTTCACCTACCGGGGACGCAAGTTCACCACCTACTGGCGCACCGGCCAGACGACCGCCGTCGCCGTCTTTCACCGCGCAGGCGATGACCGCCGCATTTACTACCTCAGCCCCAAGTCGCAGCGCGGCCTCCTCATCGTCAGCGACGGGCATGAAGAGTGGCAATACGACCCGCGCACCAGGGACCTCAGCCACCGGCGGCTTTCGCACGGCGCACTGGAGGAAGACGACCTCCTCAACTACACCCTGCTCCGGGCGAACTATTTCCTCACGGTGGACCCGAAGCCGCGCGTCTACGACGACCGGAAGGTCTCGCTGGTCACGATCAAGCGGCCCGCCGGGCACACGCTGGCGCGCAAGTTCTGGATAGACAACGGCACCGGCCTCATCTTGAAGCGCGAGATCTACGGGGACGACGGCGAGCTTGCCGTGACGAGTGCCTTTTCCGAGATCACCTACCACCCCGCGCCTTCCCCCGGAGCCTTCAGCCTGGCCGAGCT
>JANOOM010000473.1:0-4580 GCA_031421335.1 Armatimonadota bacterium | reverse complement strand
TAGGGGCGAACCTTGTGTTCGCCCTTCCGCGCTCCTGCGCCCTTCCGCGCTCCTGCGCCCTAACAAAAGACCGCCCCAGCCAACGGCTGGGGCGGTCTTCCTCTGTCTGAAGCACCCGACGGTGCCGCTTGGTGTCTGACTAGTGCCGCTTGACCAGATGAGGCTTGGAAACGGCGGCCACCGTCGTCGCGGCGGGCGCAGGGACGGCATAGAGGGTCGTGCCCGCCGCCGCCGCGGGGAGGGTGAACGTGGACGTCTGGACGACCGTCTTCCCGTCCGGCTTGAACTCCGTGACCGTGTGCGCGCCAGGCGCGGTGAACAGAACGACCGTCGCCTGCGCGTCTGCCGTGGTGGCGGCATAGCCGGTCGGGTACACGCCCGTTCCCTGTCCACCGTCAATCTGCACGATGTCGCCAGCCGTGATGGCATTGAAGACTTCGCTCGGTGGTGTCTTCCCGTCTGTTTTGCCGCTATCGAAGCTCTGGAGGAACAGCGCGACGTCGGTCGGCACGGCGACGACGACGCCCAGCGTGGTCGTCGAGCTCTGCCCGCTGGCATCGGCGACGGCCGCTGTGAACTGGTGAATACCCGAGGTGGTGAACGGCAGTGTGAACGGGGCGGTGGTGTACTGGCCGGCGTTGAGACCGTTTCCAGTTCCGGCGCTGTCAAAGGTCAGCGCTTGCGAGAATCCCGTCACTTCCGGTGAAGTCACAACGACGCTGGACGGGACGATGCCGCTGATGCCGTTTCCCGCGTTGCCGTTCGCGATTTCGGCACGGAATGTGACGCTTGTCTGACTTGCCGGAACTGCCGAAGCCATTGTGCCTGCCGGGAAGCCGAGGGGAACAGTGCCCTCCAATGGATGCGCGGTGCTGGAAAGCGCACCGGTGAGATAGCCGGTTTTGGCATCAGAAGATTGCAAAGCACTGCCGGCCATTGCATCGCCGGGGTTGATTCCATAGATGGTCGGGGAGGCGGCGGGCGCAGGGCTAGCGTTGTTAGTCGCGCCGCCGCAGCCGCTGAGACGGCTCGCGGCAGAAGCGCTGAGCGCCGCGAGGAGACCCCCCCGGCTTAGGTTTTTATCTTGAGTCATGGAAAAAGAGAGATTCCTTTCATGAACGTGGGCAGGGCGGGGGGCCGGCATCGTCGGCGCCCCCACCCAAACCTCGCTCAGAACTTGGTGCGGAAGCCGAAAGTGGCGAAGACCGGCGTGATGATGGTGGACGCACCGTAGTAAATGCGGCCTTGCGGGAATGCCGCCGACGGGCTTTCGTAGTAGGGTGTCCCCGCCTGCGTACTCGTCGCGTAGTTCAGCACTGTCTGCTTGTTGAACACGTTGTCTACATCAAAGAACAGGGAGGTAGTCGGCGTCAGGTAGAAGTTAGTGTTCAGGCTGATCTTGTAGTGCCATCCGGACCGGCCCGCCGTCGGGTTCAGAGGCTGAAGGGCGGTCCTGTCAAACAGGGTGACCGGTACTTCCTGGTAGCTGGCCGCCCCGATGGCTTGCACCGTGTGCTGCGAATCGGAGCCTTGACCGCCGACGAGGCCCGCTGAACCCCCAGAAAAGGGGAAGCCGCTGCCGGCGTCCAGGATGATCGAGGACTCGAGCGTCTTGTTGAACCGCTTGGTCACGTCCACGCCGATGGTGTGGCGCTGGTCGTAAGAGGTCGCATACTCCTGACCGTTGCCGAGCCGGATTGCCGCATCGCTGATCTCCGAGCCGGCGAAGGCATTGTAGAAGTACGAAGCATAGCCGGTATCGAAGTCGCTGCTCGTGGCCCGCACGACCTGGTTCGTGTAAGACACGAAACCGTTGACCGCATAAGGGTCACGCGCGCTCGGGTTCTTCCCCAGCTTAAACTCCAGACCACTGGCGCGGCCATGGCCGCTGTTGTCATAGCCGCGGACGCCGTGGAGGGAGGTGCTGCCGTCGGCGGAAGGGCCGTAGCCGACGCGCGTGAGCTGGATCAGGTCATACTGCCTGCGGGTGTACCCGGTCAAGGTCGCCGAGTAGGTGCCGTTCAGGAAGCCTAGCCCGCTCGCAGTCAGCCCCTTCTCGATTCCCAGGTCGAAGTTGTTCGCGTGGGAGGCGCCGAGACGGTTGTACTGAGCGTAGCGGCCTTGTAGTCCCTTGAGCTGGACCGCTGGGTTAGTCGATGTCGCCGCTGTGCCGGTGTTCTGTGGGAACAAGATCTCTGGCAGGCGCGAGTCGGGGAACTGGGATTCGACCGCGTAGGAGGAGCGGATCACCAGGTCACGAACCGGCGAGTAGGCGATGCCGAGACGCGGGTCCACATAGTGGTCGTCAAACGAATGAGCGTCGGTGAGGCTGCCGCTGCCATCTCCATTTTTGACTTGCGAGAGATCTTGCAGTCCATAATGCATGTTGGCATAGCGCAGGCCCAACGTCAACGTCAACTGGTCCTTCATCGCCTTGATCTGATTAGAAAGGTATAGGACAGTCTGGTTTGCCTTCGCGGTGCTGATGCGGTCCGCGAGGTAGCCGCGCGGGGACTTACTTGAGATCGGGACCAGCGGAACCGCGTTATCGACGACCAAGTGGTAGAAGGTATTGCTCGGCAGGTAGGCGACGCCGGCCTTGAGCTGGTAGGCGTCGGAGAGCTGGTTCGTGTAGTCGAACTGGTTGCCGAACGTGCTGGAGTGCCGGTTCTCGAAGAACCCCCCCGTATTCTCTCCGTGGAAAGTCACGTCGTTCTTGAGCTGGTACGCGCGATAGTTAAGGAACGACTTAGGCGAGAAGTTATGCTTGTAGCCGAGGTAGTTCAGGTCGTACTGCTGGTCGCTATGGTCCTGCTGGAAGCTGTTCTGTTTGACCGCGCTGGCGACGTTCGGATCGAATTTGGAGGTGTTGGTCGCGTCGAACGGCTGGTAGTTGTCGTACTGCTCGAATCCGTGGCTGAGGAAGCCGGTGACTTGGTTGTTCGGATCGGCATAGTAGTTGACCTTGGCGACTCCGTCGAAGGAAGCCCCCAACTTCTGGATCTGTGTGTTGCCGGGGAAGCTGTTGGCAAACTGGATCGTCGAGAAGTAGTAGTCCGCCTTGTTGCCGATGACGTTGCCGTACTGGCTGTTCGTGCCTCGGTAGTTCCATCCGTGCGCTGGCCCAAACGTGCCCTCGATGATGCCGCCGCGCAGGTCGCGCCCGTTCTGGGTGACTTCGTTGATGAAGCCGCCAGTCGCGTTGCCGTAAGAGGCGTCCGCACCGCCCGTGTAGAGATTAGCGCTCTTCAGTCCGACGGTGACCAGGTTGGTGGCGAACGAGTTTGTCATCGGCTCGGTGATCTGGATGCCGTCCACGTCGAAGCCGACCTGATTGAAGTCCGAGCCGCGGATGTGGACGTAGCCAGACGGGTCAGGCGTGATGCCGGGCTGGCCGAAGACCAGTCCGGGGAACTGGTAGAGGTTATTCGGCTGGGATTTGGTCTGCTGCTCGACGGCGGCGCTGATCCCGTAGTTGGTTGAGGAGTCCGCGCGGCGGACGGCCTGGCCCCGGATGATCGAGGTGCCCGTCTTGATGGTGTTCGACTCCAGCGTGACGTCGGCCCGGCTGGTGACGTCCTGGGAGACGTTGATCGTGGTCTCGGTCGGCTTGTAGGCGCCGCCCCCCGAGATGCGAATGGCCTGGGCGGAGGGGTCAACGCCGGTGAAAGTGTAATTGCCGCTGCTGTCTGTCTTTGAGGTGGCCCCGGTGCTTTCCAGCGTGACGGTCGCCCCGACCACCGGCTGGCCGGAGGCGTTGGTGACGGTCCCCTGGATGGTGCCCGTCGTGGCCGCGCCGAAGGCCATCGGCGCGAGCATCATGGCGACCAGAGCCGTCAGAGCCGTGGAAGTGATTGTCCGGGTCCTTCGTGAATCGTGTGTGTACATGCTCTCCCTTTCTGAGCGTAAGGCGGTGCTATGAATGTCTCGGAGACAGAATGAAGGAACAGCGCGCAAAAATAATTGTGCGTTTCTCGCCTTCGGTTGAGACGTAATGGATGATGAACGATGGCAGCGGTGCCAGAGTCGCGTGGCAGACCTTGGAGGAAAAGGCCCGACCTCAAACGCGGGTTCAAGGCATTATACAACAGGTTCTACAAAAAAACTAGGTAATGCTAAATAAAGATTGAAAATGTGCCCGAGATTACCTTTTGAGGCCCCCGGCCTTCTGGGTGTCAGAAGGCCGGGAACAGCGTCAGGACGTCTAGTTGCCAAGCTGGAAGGTGTGCTCCATGTGTGCCGCTTCGGCCTCACCGTTATGGGCGGCCGGTTTGAACCGAAAGCCCTGGACAGCGTTGCGGATCGCGCTGTCCACGTCTGAGTTGCCGGTCGGCCGGAACTTGATGCTGCTCGTGCGTCCGCGCTCATCCACCTCCCAGGTCACTGTTACGCTCGGCGAGTTCAGCGTAGTGGCGTCGAACTCCGGCAGCGAGATGTCGCTGAAGCTGCCGATGATGGCCGGCTCGTTTCGGTCTGCGATCTTCGGCTTGGACGGCGGCGGGGGCGGCGGCTTGGGCGCAGGTGGCGGCGGCGGATCGTGGTGAACGACCGGGGCTGGCGGCGCAGCCTGCTGGGCGCCG
>JANOOM010000472.1:0-2398 GCA_031421335.1 Armatimonadota bacterium | reverse complement strand
CCCCGATCTCTTGCAGGGCGGCCTTGCCGGCATCATACTGGGTGGTCAGTGAGGCGATGCGCGCCGTATCGGCGGGCGTCGGCGCCTTGGCCTGCTGCAAGTCGGTCAGCTCCTGGGCGGACTTGGTCGCCTTGGACTGGAGCACGGCAACGCGCGTGTTATCGTTCTCGGTCGGATTCACCTTACTGAGAAGGCCACCAAGGTCGGTCTGCTCGGCCTTGGTGAGCATGATGCTGGCAGTTTGCTTGGTGAAGGCCGTGTTCAGACGGTCGGCCAGCGCGTGCAGGTCCGTGTCATACTTGGCCTTGCGGGAAGACTCGGTCTGGAGTTTCTGGATGTCCACACTGCCGAACGCGGGCATCCCGGCGGGGGCGGCCGACGCGGGTCGGGCGGCCGCCAAAGAAGGAGCGATGGCAATGGCGACGGCTCCGAGTGTCATGATGTTGGTAAAAGTACGATGGCGTATCATAGGTTCCTTCTGTTAGGTGCGTTTTGGTCTGGTTGAAAGCGTTAGAACGACTGGCCGATACTGAACTGCGTCCGTCCGCCGCGCGAGCCGCTCGTAGGGATGGCATAGTCCAGGCGGATCGGGCCGATGGGTGTGACCAGGCGGATACCAAAGCCGTAGTCCGCCTGGAGCTGAAAGGTGCTGTGCTGCCGCAGGCCGGGCTGCTGGTAGATGCTGCCCCAGGAGTCCCCGCCGTCGAAGAGCAGGACGCCCTGGAAGTTGTTGTCCTTCTTGCTGAACGGTAGCCGAAGCTCTGCCTGCACGAGCAGCAGGTTGCTTCCCCAGAACCGGTCGGTATCGTACCCGCGCAGCGAATCCGCGCCGCCCAGGAAGTACTGCTCGAAGAATGGGATGTTCTTGGCCGTCGCTCCGATCAGCAGACGCGTCGCCAGGACGCGCTTGGGCTGGTTGAAGTTGCCGGGCTTGCGCGGTCCTTCCAGGCTGGTGTACTGGCGCAGGTCCAGGCCGAGTTTGCCAAAACTCTCGCGGCCCGGCGCGAGCGGGCTGACCGCCCCGGCGTCGGAGGGGCGGGTCCGAGCAGTCACGACTTCGTAGGACAGGGACCGGAAGCCACCCGCGGCGGGCGCGTTCTCGTTATCGCGGTTGCTGAAGATGCCGCGCGCCCCCAGCCCGAAGACGGTGCCGTTCTGCCGGATGAACTGGTCCGAGGTCAGCAGGGTGACGTTGTCGGTGCTGACGTCCTCACCCCGAAACGTGATGCCCGCAGTCGTGAAGTCGTTGACGGCGCGGTTGACTCCCAGGACGCCGCCGCGGCGCCGCTCCAGATAAGTGTTGTTATTGCCCGTAGTGTTGCCGCCGCCGCCGGTGAACTGGCCGGAGTTGAACCGGTAAACGGCCTTGTCGTAGACATCCACGTCAAGCGAGGTGTGCTTCTTGTCTAAGTACGGTTCGAAGAAACCGAGTTCCAGGCTGCTCTGGCTGTTGATGCCGCCGACTTCCCACTGGAGGCTGACGCGCTCGCCCAGGCCCCGGAAGTTGTTCTGGGCGAGTTCCGCCCGGCCCACGAGCTTGGAGCGCGACGAGTAGCCGATGCCGACCGAGACCTGACCGCTGCGCTTTTCGGTGACGGGGATCAAGACGTCCACCTTGCCCACGTCGGTCGAGTTCAGGTCGAACGGCCCGACCTCGTCGAACAAGCCAAGGTTGTAGACGCGGGTCAAGTCGCGCTGGAGCTTGTGCTCATCAAGGACGTCGCCGACCTGGGAGCGCAGCTCACGGGTGATGACGCGCGTCTTGCTTTGCTTGTTGCCTTTGACCGTGATCGAGTTGATGTGCGCCTCCACCAGCGGGATGTTCAGGACGCCCGAGAGTGGATCAATGTTCAGGTCGGAGCTGACATCGAAGATGTAACCCTGCTGGAAGACATATCCGGTCGTGTGATCGAACAGGCCGGATAGGTCGCGCACCAGGACATTGGTGTTCAGGACCTTGCCTTCCTGGGTAGTCATGCGCGCCTTGAGTGTGGCGGCGGGGATGGTCGGCTCGCCCGTGGGCGTGTTGGCGGTAAACTTGATGGTCTTGACGACCGGGTTCTCGCGGACGGTGAAAGTGACGTCTACGCCGCCGGCTGGGTCCGGCTCGGCCCCGACGCCGACATCCCCGTTGAAGTACCCCATGCCCTTGACGGCATCGCGGGCGGCATCGGCCAGGCCGGCCGTGTAAGCGTCCCCGAGCCGCAGGCCTGCCGAGGAGACGACGGCGCGGATGGCGTCGCCATTGATGTTGGTGTTGCCCACGAGCGTCAGGCGCGAGACCCGACCGGTGAGCTGCGGGGCGCCTGGGGCGCCGCCTTCCCCGCCCGCGCCGGGCAGGTTAAGGGGCGGCAGGTTCAGCGCGGGCAGGTTCAGGCCGGGCGCAGCGGGCGCGGCG
>JANOOM010000471.1:0-2553 GCA_031421335.1 Armatimonadota bacterium | reverse complement strand
GGCTGCGGCAGTCCCGCCAGCGTGCCCTCGCGGCCGATGTCAGATTTTTTATCGCGGGAATGGACGAATGCGCGTTTCAAGTGCTTGCCGTCGGCAGCGATAGCCTCGGCATAGAACACCCGCCGCCCGCCCGCTAGGTCCCGCCGCACCCGCGCGGCGGACACATGCCCGGTCATGTCCCGCAGAAACTGGCTCGTATCCAGTTCCATGTCGCGCGCGTATTCTACGAGGTATCCGCTGCCAAGCGCGGACTGATGCGTTAAGAGCGCCTTGTGCATCTGCCAGAACCGGCCCTGCAGCCCCGCCGCTTCGGCGGCTTCAGCCGCGTACGGGGGGAAACCGGAGGCTGGAAAGTGGCGGAACACGAGGCGCAACCGATCCCCTATTCGCGATTGGAGAGATTCGATCCACGGCAGGGCGGCGGCACACTCTCGGTTGTGATAGTCACCATACTCAACGAGGGTAATGACCGCCGTGACCGGCCCCTGGGCATGGTCACGTTCGCTGACGGGCGGGATCAGCAGTATTCTCGGTGATCCTGCTCCGAGCGGCTGTGCTGTTGATGTTTCTGCCATGATGAAAACCGGGCTGCGCCCCTAGCGGCCAGCAGAGGCCGCCTCCCAACGCGCCGCACTTTCCGGCGTACCGAGGCGCTGTCTGTCGTAATAGCGGGCAAGCTGCTCCTCGAACGCGCGGCTGATCGGCTCGCGCGCGTCCCACTCCGGGCCGTTGCGAACCTGATCGCGCGTGACCTCTGCCGCCACTGTTCGGTCCGGCCAGCTCACCTGCCCGATCCAGTCGAGCGGCAGAAGCACCTTCTTCCCCGGCCACCAGTCCCGCGTGTCCACAGCCAGGTAGCGGATTTTCCAGGTTTCATCATCAATGAGGAAGTCTTCAACGTGGCCGAGGTGGCCGTCGCGAGCCGTGATCCCGTAGCCGGTCACTTCCTGGGCACTGCGGAGGTGGACATCCTGGTGGTCTTGCGCCGACTCATGATCCCTGGCCCGCTCGTCCGTCTCCTGTTGAGACGTGCCGTCGTCGACAGCCCGAGCGAGTTGAACACCGGATAAGGCCATGCCGCCGGTGAGGCCCATGCCGCCCCAGTAATACGGCCACCCGTAATAGTCGTGGTAATCCATCTCCCACTGACGCGACACGGGTTTTTCCGTCTCTGCGGACGGACTCCCCTCCACCTGATCGCGCGTCAGGTTGACGCGCAGCGTCTGCCGGTCCCCATCCGGCAGGCCCAGCGCGGCGGGAGCGATCAGCACCTTGCGGCCATCCAGCCAGCCGCCGGTACTGACGACCAGGTATCGAGCCGTCCACAGCTCGTCGTCGAACAGGATGTCGTCCACACTGCCGAGTTCCCCGTCTTGTGCGCGGAGGACTGCTCCGTGCAGCCCTTTGACTTCTCTTAACATAACGCGTTCACCTTTCCTTGACATCCCGCTATACCGTCAGGTCATGCCGAAGACCGCTTCTAGACCTCAGCGGCCACCGCCGGGCCGACGCCGTTCGTAGGGGCCAGCCCATCCAGAACGGACGGCGGGATCAGGGCAGGCTTGATCACGGCGGCGTTCTCCTGGCCGATCCCCATCGTCAGGGCGGTCAGACCGGCCAGGCCGCCGAGCTGCATTGACTCCACCGCCGTGCTCGGAACGATCACGATGGTCGAGTTCTGCTTCAGGCCCTCGTAGAGCATGTTCATCGCCCGCAGGTGAAACGCCACCGGGTTGTTGGCGTAGGTCTTCGACGCCTCCCCAAACTTCTCCGCCACCTGCCGCTCCGAGTCGCCGAGGATGACCCGCGCCTGGCGTTCCCGCTCCGCCTGAGCCTGCATGGACATCGCGCTCTCCAGCGCCGGAGGAATCAAGACATCCTTGACCTCTACTGAGATCACCGTTATGCCCCAGGGTTCCGTCCGCACGTCAATGATCTTCTGAAGCTGTGCGCTGATCATGTCTCGGCCCTCTAGCATGTCCGCGAGCATTGTTTTGCCGATGACGTCGCGCAGCGCTGTCTGGCAGGCCCAGCCGATTGCGGCCTGATAATCCGCCACGTCCAGCGCCGCCTTCTGCGGGTCCAGGACCTTCCAGAAGAGGACCGCGTCCACATCCACCGGCACCGTGTCCTTCGTCAGCGTCTTTTCCGCCTTGAAGGACATCGTGATCACCCGCGTGTCGATCCAGTACACGATGGTGTCCACAATCGGGATGATGAAGAACAGCCCCGGACCGCGCAGCGCCTGGAAGCGCCCCAAACGCAAAACCACGGCCTTGTCCCATTGATTGGCGATCTGGAGCGCCGACGACACAAGTAACGCCAGGAGGAACGCCAGAACACCGATCCCATAGATCGTCCAGCCGGGTGCCACGCCGCGCAGGGCGGAGGCGATCCCAAAGCCCGCGCCCAGGATGACGATAAACACCAATGCAGAGAAAGAGCTTGCCGATTTCATTTGAGTTGTCTCCTGACTTGTGTTCACAATCGTACTCATGTCCTCAGATGTTGCCACAGGTTGGACTAAACCTAGGTTTTCATGTCGTAACTATG
>JANOOM010000470.1:0-2473 GCA_031421335.1 Armatimonadota bacterium | reverse complement strand
GGGGCCACGCCCGGCACCTTCGGAACAGCTAAGGTCGTACTCAGTGGCGGCGGCCTGAGCAACCCGGGGGGCCTGGCCTTCGACGCCAAGGGCGACCTGTTCGTCGCGAATGCCCACGGCGACAATATCACCGAGTTCGCGGCGGGGAACATACTCGGCACCTTTGGGGCGGGCACGGTCGCACTGACGGGCGGCGGCCTGAGCTACCCGATAGGTCTGGCCTTCGATGCACGCGGTGACCTATTCGCCGCGAACGGGAACGGCAACAGCATCACCGAGTTCGCGGCAGGGGCCACGCCCGGCACCTTCGGGGCGGGCACGATCGCGCTGACGAGCGGCGGCCTGGCCGAGCCGTATGACCTGGCCTTCGACGCACGCGGCAACCTGTTCACCTCGAACGTCCTCGGCACAACCATCACCGAGTTCGCATTCACTCCTGGAGTGGGAATCGCACCCGGCACCTTCGGGGCAGGTATCGTCGCCGCGACTGGCCTGAACTCGCCGGCGGGCCTGGCCTTCGACGCAAGCGGCGACCTGTTCGTTGGGAGCTACTACGGCGGCACCATCACCAAGCTCGCGGTGGGGGCTACACCCGGCACTTTCGGGACAGGCAAAGTTGTCGAGACCGGCCTGAGCACTCCGGCGTACCTAGCCTTCGGTCCGCTCCCGTCCGCGCCCGTGCCCGAAGCCTCCACGACGGTTTCGCTGGGCCTTCTACTGATGCTTGGTCTCGGCGGCCTAGTCATCGCCCGGCGCAGAAAAACGGCGTGAACCTCACCCGGTCTATGCCTTCGGCATTACTTCGTATCTGTTCCTCGCCGACCCTCTCCTTCGGAAAGGAGAGGGTTATGGATAAGATCTCTTTCTCTACTAGTAGACAAACCCGGTAGAATGGTTAGGTCGTCTTCCCCCAGATTGGAACTCCGGGTCTTCGGCAAAGCCAGTGTCCGCCTGCACGGACAGAAGAACTCGTACCTATCGGTTCTACCAAGTCAGTCCACTAGTGTGCTTTTAGGATGTGCGTCATGGCGTCAAAGGATTCCGCAAGGCGGTCCTGGAGCGTGGACACCTTCTCGCTTACTGCGTCAACGGATTCTGTGTAATAATGCTTTCCGAAGGAAAGACCCATAGACCCCGACTCGTAATTGACGGCATGGAAGGGGATACCCAGGTACTCTAAGAACTTCTGAAACGACACAAATAACCTCTCCTAGAGCGAAATCTCTCGACAACGTGGGCGCTACTGTTGTCCCAGCCGCTGAAGACAACGAAAACGAATAAGCTCTCGCTAAAGATTGTAAATCTTTGACGAATGGCTTCTGTCTCCGTTAGGCTCTGCCGCCGCGCGACCTGAACCGGGGACCCACCGATGACGCAGGCCGGGCGGTAGGTGTCGCGGGCCGCGAAATCGGCGCAGGCCGAGCAGGTACGCTCGCCCCGCCCTGAACTTCCACCAGCACGCGCGGCGGGGGGATGAAGCCGGGCGCCTCGTGGCGGGGGATCTTTTTGCCTTGCAGCTTCTCGATGGCGGCGAGGTTCGGCAGCTCTTCCAGACTGACCAGGGAAAAAGCGTCGCCCAGGCTGCCCGCGCGGCCGGTGCGCCCGATGCGGTGGACGTAGTCTTCCGGCACGGCGGGCAGCTCGAAGTTGATGACGTGCGGGAGCTGCTCGATGTCCAGGCCGCGCGCGGCGATGTCGGTCGCCACCAGGACGCGGACGGCCCCCGATTTGAAGTCGGCCAGGGCGCGCGTGCGCTGCGGCTGACTGCGGTCGCCGTGGATGGGGGCGGCCGAGACTCCGTCTTTGCCGAGGTTCTTAGCGAGCTTGTCCGCACCGTACTTGGTGCGCGTGAACACGAGGGCCTGCGCGATCTTCTCGCCGCCGCCCCCGCCCGCCAGCAAATAGACCAGCAGGGCGCGCTTGTCTTCCTTTTCGGCGAGATAGACCGATTGGCGCACCAGTTCGCTTTCGGCGTTACGCCGGGCCACCTCGACGCCGACAGGCGAATGCAGGAAGCCGTCGGCCAGAGTGCGGATCTCGTCGGTGAAGGTGGCCGAGAACAGCAGGTTCTGGCGGCGGGCCGGCAGCACGGCGAGGACGCGGCGGATGTCGCGGATGAACCCCATGTCCAGCATCCGGTCGGCCTCGTCCAGCACGAAGATCTCGACGCGGCTCAAGTCCAGGGTCTTTTGGCCCAAATGGTCGAGCAGGCGGCCTGGCGTCGCGACGAGGATGTCCACCCCCTGCCGCAGCGCCTCGATCTGGGGGTTGATATTCACGCCGCCGAAGATCACGGCCGAGCGGAGGGGTAGGTGCTTGCCGTAGACGCGCACGCTTTCTTCGACCTGCGCGGCCAATTCGCGGGTGGGGGTCAGGACCAGGGCGCGCACAGGCCGGCGGGACGAGGCCGCCTGGGACGGGGACGCGAGGAGGCGCTGCAAGAGCGGCAGCGTGAAGGCCGCCGTCTTGCCGG
>JANOOM010000469.1:0-4811 GCA_031421335.1 Armatimonadota bacterium | reverse complement strand
GGGGCTATGCTGTCGCTGCTACCGATGCCATGGGCATCACAATTCGCACTTCCTACAACGCTCTGGGCTGGAAGCTAACCAGCACCGACGCCCTGAACCGCGTCACGCTCTACACCTACGACAACTGGGGTCGCCTCACCGTCGTCACCGCCCCCGATGGGACGCAGACTTCTACTCTTTACGACCCTAACGGCAACGTCCTCCGAGTCGCTGATGCCGACGCCTACGCCGCCGTGCCCGTCTACGCCATCCACTGCGGCGGCGGCGCTGTCGGCCGCTTCGGCGCCGACGCCTACGGCTCTGGCGGCTACGTCTTCGGCACCGGCAGTGCCATAGACACCAGCGGTGTGGCCGCCCCCGCCCCCGCCGCGCTTTACCAGTCCGAGCGGGCGGGGACCTTCACCTACACCCTGCCGAACCTGACGCCGGGCCGAATTTACACATTGCGGCTGCACTTCGCCGAGCTGTCACGCACCGGTCCGGGTCTGATGCAGTTCAACGTCGCGGTTAACGGCGTCTCGGCGCTGACCAACTACGACCCGTGGGCGGCGGCTGGGGCCATGAATAAGGCCAGCATCGTGGAGTACAACGCTGTCGCCAACGGCAGTGGACAGGTCGTGGTATCGTTCACGTCGGGGGGCGGGGACGTGCCGACGTGCAGCGGCATTGAGCTTCTTCCCTACGTCCACACCGTCTCCAACAACTATGACGGCGATAATCGGACGATTAACACGTTCACCGGGACGGGCAACGGCAACGGCGATGTTGTTTCCTACACCTATGATGGCCCGAATGGGCGCGGCAGCACGGATCTAAACGGCCATACGCAGTTCGGCTTGTTGTCATCGAAGACGGATGGCAACGGGCACACCACAACTTACACATACACTGTCCGCGATGAGCCGTACCAAACCTTCTACCCTGACAACACGAGCGAGGGCAGGGCCTATGACGCGAATGGGAATCTGACGATACGGGCTAAGGGCGATGGTAAGGTCATCAACTACACCTACGATGCTGACAACCGCTTGACAGACATCACCTATCCGACCTTACCCGCTGTCCACTACGCCTACGACGCCGACAGCCGCCGGACGCAGATGACCGATGGGAACCCAACTGCTACGAACTGGATGTATGGTGATGGCCTGCATTTGACGCACCTGAGCAGTGGTAGAGGCGATGTACTCTACGACTACTGGCCGAACGGTCAGCGCTGGCACATGACAGCAATCGGGGTAAACCCGTCTTCGCCCACTAGCCCCTACGTCTACAACTATGACGCTGATAATCGACTCAAGACCCTCCAGAACCCATTCGCAGAGACGACGACATTTAGCTACAACGATGATGGCACAGTGAGGACGAAGGCCCTAGCAAATGGGGCGTACACCTCCTACTGGTACGACCCAGCCAACGGCCAGATGACAGATCTCCAGTACATCTGGCCTGGTTTGGGTGGCTCGTACAGTCACCACTACACTTACACGCCCGCCGGCAGCCTGGCCTCGCGATCTGAGGGTGATGGCGGTAACAACTCCTTCGGCTATGACGGCGCGAATCGTCTTATTTCCGAGGTGCGGACTGGCCCTGTTCCCTTCACACGCATTTACACCTATGACCACAACGGCAACCGGTTGACGCAGACGGTCAATGGCTCGCTGGTCCAGTCGTTCACCTACGACGCCCACGATAAGCTGACAGGCGGGCTGAATGAGAGTGAGAGCTACGACACCAACGGCAACTTGACGGTGCAGACTGTCAATGGGCAGACCACGCGCTTCGGGTGGGACGACGAGGACCGCCTGTATAGCCAGACGTTACCCGACGGCCACAGCGACACCTATAGCTACACTGGCCTTGGAATGCGCCTTCGCAAGAACGATCCGTCCGGCAATTATTGGTACGACGCTGATGGCGTTGATCCCGCTTCCAATGTGCTTTCTGACGGCTACTCGACGTTCACGCCCGGCATCAGCGAGACGCACGGGACGGGCAGTGGCACCTATGCCAGCGTGTTCTACCTGGCCGACGCGCAGGGCAACTCGCGGGGCCTGTTGAACGGGGGCCAAGCTAACACGGATGGCTATAACTGGGACGCCTTTGGCAACTCCGTGTCCCGGTTTGGCACGAACCCAACGGCGTATGCTTGGAATGAGGCCGCAGGCTATCAGAGTGATGGCGACAGCGGGCTGAAGCTTCTGGGGCACCGCTACTATGACAGCCGGACAGGGCGATTCATCTCGCAGGACCCAGCAGGTGACGGTGACAACTGGTACGCCTACGCTGATAACGACCCGATGAACAAGACTGATCCCAGCGGGCTGCTAACAAAGCAAGAAGACGATCAAGGGCAGCAGGACTACAAAAACAATGTTCCTGGTCTCTACGACTTCTATTTAGTTACTAATGGGGACTATGCAAACGCCAAATATCTTTACACCAGGTCAGTAGGCTTTAACTACATCTCCATGTTGGGCGCCACTCCCTCCGCCTTTCTGAACTTCCCTGGCGGCGCAGGCTCCAGTTTCTTAACGCGAAGGGTGCAGTATGCACAAGTAGAGTACAAGCGTGCAAGGCTTGATATTCAAGGCCGCATCAAATGGTTCACCTCACGCGTTGGCGCAGGTAATGCATGGGACATTAAGAAGGATGTTTCGAGGAGCAAAAATCCCTCCCTGTGGTTCGAGAGAGACAGCGCTGGGAACTTCGCATACGGGGCTTTGGGGACAGCGACAGGATTTCATACCCAGGCTGTTCTGTTCGGAGGAGGATACGCTCAATGGAAGGATGATGGCCCGATCGACTCTTTAAGTCATGCGCTTACGCATGGTGATGACTGTATAGGGCAGGCTGACATTGCCGCAGGCATTGACTGGTACAAAATGGGCCAACCCGTATTCAGCCTTAGTCTTCCGCTCCCGACGCAGTAATGAATGGAGCGACCCGAAAAAAGACCAATGGAATACGACAGAAAACAAAAAGGAAGCAATGATGCGCCGAGCCAGGCGGGAGGAGTGTGGCCCCCAGCACCCACACGCATGGAGCCGCCTTCGACGGAAGCATCTACACCTAATTACCTACTGACAGGGATTAATTGGCTTGATGCAGCGCTCGGCATTCCATGCGGCTTCATCATAGGCTTCATCCTCTGGGCTATCGCAGGTTTTATAGTAAAGGAGATCGTCCCACCTCCTTCCCATAGACCACAGGTGCTCGCAATCTGGGCTATAGGGGCTGTCTTGACAGCAACCGCGTATGGAACAATCGCACGCAGGTACTCCTTAATCGCTGTTACTATGTGGATCGGGGGGCTGCCTTTCTACCTCCTTATGCTCTTCCTGGCATGGTGCGATATATGATCTATGGGTTCACCATGAGGAGGCACGTTCTCACCAACATCGAGTAGGGGAACATGTCGAAGATTTCTGAGAACAGGATCGCCGTCTATTTGATGGAAAGCGGCAGCGCAAGCAACGCAAATTGCCTCCAGCACACTACTGACAGATAATCTTCCCAATGTAGACAGTGTCGCTACAAAACATAAGCGACATGGAAGAGCGGCCCCACCAACCAGCCGGGGCCGCTCTTCCTGTTGTCCAAAACACAAAGGAATATACCCGCGCCAATGGCGTCAATCAAGCAAACGACCGTCGGCGCCGGCTTGGGCCTCGCGCCGCCACCTTGCCGTTGTATAACCAAAGCTCAAGAGGTGATGACGATGAGACACATCCTGCCCGGCGCGGTCC
Organism: Armatimonadota bacterium; assembly: GCA_031421335.1. GTDB lineage: Bacteria > Armatimonadota > Armatimonadia > Armatimonadales > Capsulimonadaceae > JANXMY01. The sequence goes on along the minus strand of JANOOM010000469.1, from coordinate 1,062 downwards.
GGGCGGCGGCTTTCTGCTTGGCGCTCGCGCCGCTGGCCCCGGCCCACGGCGCGGGCGGGCCTCTGCGCGGGTCCGCCGTGCGCGACTCGTACCAGATCGGCGAGCGCGGCCGGCCCGCCGCCCAGGCGGAGACCGCTCCAAGCGTGGGCCGGCCTTCTCCCTCCGTCGGGGCGGGGCCGATCCGGCTGGCGCGGTTTTCCTATGTCAAGGGCAACGTGACCTGGCGGACGTCCGACAGTGCGGCCTGGTCGCCCGCCTCGGTCAACCTGCCCATCCGGCAGGGGGCGCAGGTGTGGGTGACGGGCGGCGGGCGGGCGGAAGTGCAGTTCGACGACGGCAGCCTGCTCCGGCTGGGCAACGGGGCGGTCGTGACCCTGCAAACCCTGTTCAGCGACGCCGACGGCGAGTTCACCGAGCTTCAGATGAGCGAGGGGCTGTCCACGCTGGAGCTGCGCGCCTCCAAGTCCATCTATCAAGTCAATACCCCGCTCGTTTCCATCAAGTCGGAAGGCCCGTCCAAAGTCAGGATCGGCGTGGGCAGCGATGTCGAGGTCGCCGTCCGTGGTGGCCGCGCCGCCGTCGAGGGCAGCGGCCATAAGACGGTGCTTGAAGCCGGGGGCTACCTGGACATCCCCGACGCGGACGCCGCCTTCAGCGCGGGCCGCCTGCCCGACCCGGATAGCTGGGACCGGTGGAACGACGGCCGCGACCGTCAGCTCGCCGACGCCGACAGCGGCGACCGGCTGCCCGCCAACATTGACCTCGTCGCCGGAGACTTGGGCGACTACGGCGTGTGGCACGACGACTCCCGCTACGGCCAGGTGTGGTGCCCGGCCGTCTCGGACGCGGGCTGGCGCCCCTACCAGCACGGAACCTGGACATGGGTCGAGCCGTTCGGCTGGACCTGGGTTTCCAGCGAGGCGTGGGGCTGGGCGCCCTACCACTACGGGACCTGGGTGACTGAGCCTTACGGCTGGGCGTGGGTGCCCGGCCCGGCCCGGCAGCCCTGGTGTCCCGCCGTGGTCCACTTCTCCGAATACGGCGGTGCGGTCGCCTGGGCGC
>JANOOM010000468.1:0-4598 GCA_031421335.1 Armatimonadota bacterium | reverse complement strand
CCTGGAGAACACCCGTCAGCTTGTGGTTGCTTGTCATTAAACTGCCTACTGTCCTTTCGCCGCCACATATCCTTGCTGCTGTGCCTGCGCCTCGGTCATGTACTGGCCCTGCTTGGTGTTGCCGTAGTAGGTGGAGCCGGGGAGAAAGTATTTGCCCGACTTGGTGTTGACCCACACCTGCCCGGCCGTCCCCGCCGTTGGGGCGTTCCCAGCCGCTGAGGGAAAGGAGACAGGCGGAGCCGGGAAGGGCGAATCAACGCCCGTCAGCGGGTGGCGGCTGCGGCGCGCGCGGCGACCGCCCCCAACGGCGCTCGCCGACGAGAGGGGGGCGTTCGTGTGGAAATACTTCTTGTAGGCCGCGATCCAGTCGGTCGAGATGTCGTGCTGCGCGGTCGCCAGGTCCAGCTTACCACTGCACACCTCGGCGTGCATCTCGTTTTCCAGGGCGTCCTTGACGTGCGCGTTCCAGGGCTGGGTCAGGTACGACTGCGGCCACAGGTTCTTGAGGGAGTTGGAGCCGCCCAGTTCCAGGCTGATGAGGTGGTCTACTTCGTAGTCGCCCGGCTTGTGGCTCTGGATGCCGTACTCGGCGTAGACCTGCTTCTTGAGGTCCAGCGGCACGTTACGCACCTTCTGGGTGTAGCCGGGGACGCAGATGTCAGCCCGCGTAACTGGCAGGGTCGCGCCGGGCGTCATCTTGGGGTCCGGCAGCAGGGGCGCGTTCGTCTGGTCGGCGGACGCGGCGACGGGAGAGCGGCGCGGGGCGGCCTGGCCGGGCTGCTGGGCCGAGTGGCAGCCGAAGGAAAGGGCGGTCAGCCCAGCCAGCAGGGCGATCTTCGGGAAGGTTCGCATTGTTAGGATTTCGGCCAATCGGGATTGGGCTTGAACTGGAACGGGTCAACAACGTCGCGGCCGACGCTCTTCTCGTAGTCGCCGATCTTGTCGTGCAGGCGCATCACGCTCCGCTCGGCTTCGCCAGTGTCGAAGGTGTCCCACAGGGCAGTCAGGCGCATCACGCCCTCGCCGTTCGGGATGGCGCGGGCGCGCTTCAAGCCGTTCTCCAGGTTCTTGCGGCCCGCGACGGTCAGGTTGTCGAAGACCGGCGCGATGACGTCGCGCTGGAAGACGCGCGGCCCATAAACGCCCGCCCGGTAGATGTTCTCGGCGACCACGTCCCAGTTCGGGATGACGTCCTGGGCGGGCATGGCGAAGTGGGTGACGACGTCATGGATGGCCTGCAAGGTCTCCTCGGGCTGGTAGTAGAGGTACAAGCGCGCCCCTTCCAGGAAGAACGCGTAGTGCGCGGCCTCGTCCACGGCCAGCAGCGTGCAGGCGCGCGCAAGGACTGGGTCGGCGTCGTTCGCGTAAGCGGGGTCGTCCGACTCGCCGCGTGCGATCTTGGCGAAGTTCAGATAGTTGATCTGGGTCGCCCGCTCTTGGAAGACCGTGTACAGCATCATGTGCAGCGGGTCTTCCCAGGGCAGGGTCCAGGCGTTCTCCCTAAGTTGCCACTTGTAGTGCTCGACCTGGTCCACGGACCGCCCGCGCGAGAACAGCAGGGCGTTTTCCCAGGTATTCGCGTGCCGTTCTTCCTCAGCCCCCCAACGGAGCTGGAAGTTCGAGCGGCCATTGCTGCGCCGCACGATCTGCAAGATTTCGCTGGTGTAGTCGGGCGTATACTGCTCGACCGCGAAGAAGCCCTCGATGAGCTGGACGACGGAGGGCGAGTGGTCCTGGCGCATCTTGCCCCACTCGAACGACGAGTCCGGGTTCCAGTTCCGCATCTGCTGCGACCGGGCGACGTACCAGCGGTACAGCCCGGAAAAGGCGCGCTCCATCTGGCGCTCGCGCTCTTCGCGGCTGAACAGGGTCATCGGCACGCTCCGGGGCTGCGGGCTGTCCTCGATGAGATCTGGTGGGAGGAGGCTTTCATAAGGCGTGCTGCCATTGCTCGGGGGAGATATAACGGTCATAGATGACTTTTCGCATCCTTCGTTCTAATCGGGTTCTCGATGTTTCTTGGTGTCGCCGCCGACGCCGGTAGCTTCTGCCGAAGAAATCAGCATTCTATGATACCCGATTTAAGCCGGATTCAAGCCGGTAGTAGACAAAGAAAGCCCCAGCAGGTATGCTGAAAAGATGAAGATAAGGGGCCGAATACTGCCGGCTGTCGCGGCGTAAATGTTAATACAATCTTAACGTCTGCTTAACGCGGCGTTAATGTGGGCCAGGTACATTCAAGGGGTATCCAGTCCAATACTCCCGAAGAAACGGGGACACACCAGGAGAACGTCATGAACCAGGTCTATAGCGCCCGCCGTACTGCCTGCCTATCCAATGAGAAGCAGATCGGTCTGGCCGCCATGATGTACGCACAGGATTACGACGAGGGGCTGCCTGCCTGGGATGAGTACTGGGCGAGCGTGACACAAGGCTTTTCACCGCTTCCCGCCTCGTCCGCTGGGTCGCACTATTGGCAGGCTAAACTCCAGCCTTATATCAAGAGCGGACATCCGGATTCTGATCCTCTCGCAGTGGATAACACCGATGTTTGGCACTGTCCCGATCTCGGAAACAGGCAGGAGCAGCAGTACATGACCGATGCCGCTGGCAATAACACAAGCCGCCTCAGTTACTCTTACGGCATCAACGGCATGGTCTCCTACAGCAACTATGGAAACTTTGGAGACATTCCGCCAGGGCCAACTGGCGGTAAATATTACCGGTGGCCAAAACTGCAAGAGATGGACAACCCTGCCAGCACTATCTATGTCGGTGAGTGCGGCTATCCTGGTCGTCTCGCGCCGCCAATCATCTACCAGACGGAGACCAAGCGCGCGACAAAGAATGTCTATTACAGCTGGGAAGTGCCTGACCGGCATAACGGCGGGGCGAATTACGTTTTCGCAGATGGACATGCCAAGTGGTTCAAATCCCAGGTCATGTACCCGCCCAGAGCCGCTGGTCTCAAAGCCGCGTACCAGGCTTGTGCCGACTACTTTGCCTACAATGCCACGGAGCGTCAGGACTGCCTCAGCCGCGCGCAGTAGATGGCATCCTTCGGACCTGGAACGGAGATCGAAATAGAAATATGCAAAAGCCAACTCACCTGAAACGCCGCCTGCTCTTGCCGCTGGCCGCCGGCCTGGTCCTCGTGGCCTCCGGCCTTTACGCCGCCAAGACGCTCACCTTCACCGCCACGGCGCAGCCGCGCACGGACCACCCACGCGTGACGGCGGGGGGGGTGCTGCTGGCGAGCGGCTGGGTTCTGCACCCGGCGGGGCGGCAGATCCCCGTCGGCGACATGCCGCTGGCGATGTGCCTTTCCCCAGACGGCCGCCGCTTGCTGGTCAGCACGGGGGGCTTCCGCCCCTGTCAGGTGGTCTCCATCAACACCGACGACGAGCAGGTCCAGGTCACTCAGACCGTGGACCAGGCCTGGGAAGGCATGGCGTTCGGGCCGGTGGGTGACACCCTCTACGTCTCCGGCGGCGGGCGCGGGCTGCTCTGGCGCTTTGGGTACGTCAAAAGCGGCGGCGACCTGATCCGACAGGAGCCGCTGCCGGTCGCGGACCTCAAGGGCCGCCCCGCCCCTTACAGCCATGCGCCTGCGGCGGACGCGAATGCCTGGATCTCCGGCCCCGCCGTTGCCCCTGACGGCACCTTGTACGCACTCAACGTCCCCGGCGCGACGCTTTATGCCCTCGACCCGGACACGGGGAAAGCGAAAGCCTCTGCCTTGACCGGCGACCACCCGAATGCCGTCGTGCTGTCCCCGGATAGCCGTGAAGTCTGGGTCACAAACCAGGGCGGCGCTTCGGTCTCAGGCTTCGAGGCCAGATCGCTGGCTAAGGTCGCCAACATCGCTGTCGGCAAGCAGCCCGTCGCCCTGCTCTTCAGCCCCGATGGCAAGCGTCTGTACGTCGCCAATTCCGGCAGCAACACGGTCAGCATCGTAGACACGGCCGCCCATGTCGTGACGCAGACGATCCGTACCGCCCTGTTTCCGCAGTCCCCGACCGGCAGCACGCCCAATGCACTCGCCCTGTCACCGGACGGCAGGACGCTGTTCGTGACCAATGCAGACAACAATGACGTGGCCGTCATAGACGTCTCCAGCCCCGAAGAAAGCCGCGTCCTTGGCTTCATCCCGACCGGCTGGTATCCCACCGCCGTCGCCGTCGCCGCCGACGGCAAAAAGCTGTTCGTGGGCGACGGCAAGGGGGTGGGGGCCGGGCCAAGCTACCCCCTGCGGGGCGGCGGCATGATCCTCGACATCTATAACAAGCCCGGCCAGTCTTATGGCCCGCGCCACGACAAGCCCGTGACCTTCGACTACATCTCCTCGCTAATCGGCGGGGATGTTTCAGTCATCGACATGCCGAACCGGGCGCAGCTCGCGCGCTACACGGCGGAAGTGATCTCCGGCTGCCCGTACCGTGACTCACTCCTGACGCGCACGTCTGAGAGACCCCCGCACACGATCATCCCCACCATCGTCGGGCAGCCCTCGCCCATCAAGCACGTCCTATACATCATCAAGGAGAACCGCACCTATGACCAGGTCTTCGGCGACCTGGGCATCGGGGACGGCGACC
>JANOOM010000467.1:0-3195 GCA_031421335.1 Armatimonadota bacterium | reverse complement strand
CGGGGTTTCAATTGTATCAGTATTCATAGGGCCTCCAAGGGAAGTGTACCACAATCCCAGCAAGCATCAGCCGCCCCGCAGCGTCTCGAACAGGGCCATTGCCTGGCTCAGACGGGTGGGGAAGAGCCAGCGGGCGAGGAGGTGGCCGTGCCACGCCCCGCCGCCGTCGAGGTCGGCGGGGAACAGGGGGAAGAGGCCGGCGGTGTGCAAAGCCTGGGCGACGGGGTCGGTGTCGGCCTGGCCGTCGGAGGAGAGCAGCGCTAGGGGGCCGAAGGGGGAGATCTCGATCTGGACCTGGCCGCCGCCAGTCTCTAAAAGTAGGGACGGGAGGGCGTCTTTGACGGTGCCGTCATCCAGGCGTGTCAGTGGGCCGAGTTCGCCCAGAGCATCCAGGGGCAGGTCGGGGACGAGGATAAGGCCCTCATAGGCCGCGCCCGCGTCGGCCCGGCCCGCCTGGCGCTCCAGGTGGGCCAGGACCAGATGCACGGCCTCTTCCGTCGTCTGCGCGACGGCGGGGGCGGGCTTGGGGTCGCCGATGATTTCTTCTTCGGCGTCTTCTTCGGGCGTTGCTTCTGACACGGCTGTTATGATTCTAGGCTCTGGATGCTGTCCAGGAAGCGGGGGAAGAAGCCCAACTTGCGGCCCCCGAGTCCGCGCAGGATGTCCTGGAAGTGGGGGGCATTGCGGCTCGACGCCATGGCGGTGACGAGGGTGCGGCCCTTCTGGATGTCGGCGAGGTAGCCCCGCGCGGCCTCTTTGGGGATGCCTCCGGCCGTGAAGCCGCCCCACAGGGCGCCCAAAATGCCGCCGCCGACGGCGGAGACGAGCTGCCAGGCGAGGGCATGGGTCGTGATGAAGGGCAGCAGCGGCTCGAAGAAGACCAGAGTCGAGGCGGCCAGCGACCCCAAGGGGGCGCCGATGACGAACCCGACAACGGCGCGTGGGGCGATCTCGTCGGCGGCGTTATTGGGCCGCTCGACGTCGTGCTCCTCCACCTCGCGGATGCCGGTCGCCAGTGTCTCCGAGTCAGGCCCGCCCTGCGAGTCGGGGGTCCCCGCAGCGCCGGCCGCACCGTGGTAGACCAGGGTGATGTCGGCCAAAGGCACGCCGTCGTCGAGGAGAGCCTGGGCCGCGCGCTCCGCTTGAGAGTTGTCGTCAAATACCGCCACTACTGTTCCGGCCATTGTCGCGTTTCTCCTGTAAGAACCTAACCCCGGCCCAGGGGCCGACCCTTCCCTGTGAGGGAAGGGTGGGAAAGTTTTGATCGGCCCACTGTGATAGGCCCACCGCTTTGCATGCGCCGGGAAATGCTCCCCGCTTAATCTCCGCCTTGATCTTCACCCTTCCCTCACAGGGAAGGGTCAGCCCTTGGGCCGGGGTTAGGTCACCCTCGCACCCCGCGCCTGATCGTCGGCACCGCCCGCACGGGGGCCGGGCCTGCCTCGATGGACGCCACCAGGCCGCCGAGCCGCACCGAGTGGGCATGGCAGATGGCGATGGCTAGAGCGTCGGCGGCGTCGTCAGGCTTGGGCACCTCGGTCAGTTCCAGCAGGCGGGTCACCATGAATTGGATCTGTTTCTTCTCCGCCCGCCCCGTTCCGACGATGGCGCTCTTCACCTGCGTCGGCGTGTACTCCGTCCAGGGCAGGCCGCGCTGGGCCAGTGTCAGTAGGATGACGCCGAGGGCGCGGCCGACCGGGATTCCCGTCGTGACGTTGTTGGTGAAGAACAGCCGCTCCGTCGCCACCGCGTCGGGCTTGTACTTGTCTAAAAGGGCGTTGAACTGATCGTAGATCATCTTGATCCGCGCCGGTGCGTCTTCGTCAGGGGGCGTCAGGATGACGCCGCAGCCGAGGAAGGAGACGCGGTCGCCGCGCTTCTCGATAGCGCCCCATCCCGTCGTCGCCGTGCCGGGGTCAATGCCGACGAGGATCATAATCGCACGACCTGGCCTGTCCGGGCCGACTCGTAGATGGCCAGCACCAGCGCAACTGCCTTGCGGCCCTCTTCGCCGTCCACGATGGGCGTCGCGCCGGTGCGGCAGCAGTGAATGAAGTCCGAAAGCTGCGCTCGGTGCGCCTCGCCCCAGACGGCGGCGGGGTCGGAAACCGCCGTCAGCGATCCGGCCTGGGCTGCGGCAGCTTTGGTGCCGCCCTGCGCCACTTGCAAGGCGTGGGCGTGGGAAACCTGTCCGCCGCCCGTCGCGCCGCTCTTAGTCGCCAGCGTGTGCAACATGTCGCCCTCGATGATGGCGCTGCCTTCCGTCCCGTGGAAGGCCAGTCGGACGGCGAAGCCGGGATACAAAGCCGTCGCCGCGGACAGTGTGGCGATCGCCCCATTGGCAAATGTCAGCGTCGCTGCCAGGACGTCTTCGACCTCGATGCGCTCGTGCGCGAGTGTCCGTGCCTGCGCGTAGACCGTCTCGACCGGCCCGCCTAGCCAGCGCAGCAGATCGGCGGTGTGGACCCCCTGGTTCATCAGCGCCCCGCCGCCGTCTAAAGCCCAGGTCCCGCGCCAGTCGCCAGCGTCGTAATACTCCTGCGTCCGATACCAGGGCACGCGCGCCTCGGCGTAGACCATCCGGCCCAATGTCCCGGCGTCCAAGGCGGCCTTGACTTCGACGCTGGCCCGGTCGAACCGGTGCTGCGAGATGACGGCGAGCCGCTTCCCCGATGCGCGCTGGGCGGCGATGAGCCGGTCGCAGGCGTCCAAGGTGATGTCCATCGGCTTTTCGACGACGACATGCTTGCCGGCGAGTAGGGCGCGCTCACCCAAATCGGTGTGTGTCCCGCTCGGCGTGCAGATGCTGACGGCGTCAATGGTTGGGTCGGCCAGCAGGTCATCCAACTGGGCCACGTCCAGCCCGAACTGCCCGGCCAGCGCCCCCGCTTTTTCCGCGACGATGTCGCAGCAGGCCACCAGGTGCGCGCCCTCGCCCGCGAGGGCGCGCAGCGCCTCCGCATGGGTGGGGGCGATGGTGCCGCAGCCGACGAGTGCGAAGCGCAAAGCGAAGTCTGAAAGGGTGTCCGGCATTGAGAGGGGCATACGATAAGATTGTACAGGAAGAGGGGGGTGGTTGTCAAGGGGAACCCACCCCGTCGCTGCGCGCCGACCCTCCCGAAGCGGGAGGGTGGGGTGAGAGGGTTGTTGAGGGGGTTTTCAGGGATGATTGGAAGGCAGGGCAGTTAAGGAGTG
>JANOOM010000466.1:0-8542 GCA_031421335.1 Armatimonadota bacterium | reverse complement strand
CTCAGCGGCCGCAGCAACGGCACGTTCAGCGCCCAGATGGCGTCCAGCTCTCCCTCTCATAGCAGCGGCCTGTATACCTTCCAGGTCCAGGGCACCGGCGTCTCGCCCGACGGCACGGCCACCAGCAAAGTGACAGCGCTGTTCGCCACGGCCGGTCCGCATTTTACATTCCCAAACGGCGCGATCATCTCCAACGGGTCGGTGACGTTCGGTCACTCCCATACCGGCACAAGTGACCTTTCCAGCAATCACTCCGGGAACGTCTACGCTAATGGCAACGTCATCATCGAAAAAAATAGCACTGTGGACGGCACGGTGACGGTCGCTCCGGGCTTCAGCGTGATTGGCACGAACGCCGCGGTGGTCACGGCCCCGACGGTGACGCCCTTCCCGACCGCGGCCAATCTCCAGCAGTGGCAGGTAAGCTGGCTGAAGACGGCACAGTCGGGAACCACTTATATGCCGGCATCCGTCCCAGCAACCGTGGTCGCGCCGGCCTACATCAGCGGGGACCTGACCTCGAACGTCACGATCATCCCAAAGTCGGGCACAGCCAGTGTCGTCTATGTCGCCGGCACGATCTTCGGTAATATCACCGTCAGCAGCGACGGCATCACCACCGACGCCGTTACCATTGTCTGTACTGGTCCCTTGGCCGCATCCACCGTCTCGTCCGTCAATGGCCCCAGTGGCTGTACTCTGGTGACTCTGGCAGCGCAGACGAACGCCATCGCGCTCAACAACCACACCAACATGACCGGCACCTTCTACGCCGCCTACGGCGGGATCACCCTCACGAACCCCTCCTTGGCGTTCGACGGCACCCTGATCGCCGGCGGCACGGACCCGGCCCTAGGCGGCACGGGCGGCGTGACTTTCGGTAATGGCGGCGGCAATGCCGTTGTGGGCTACCCTGGCGGCAACTTCAACGGATCATCCACCGGCCTCCTCCCTAGCTTCAGCGGCCTGTTTGTTCGGACGCAATCGCTTTGACGTGCCACAAGAGCGAACAAGAGACACCCCTGTGCCAAGCTGTCTAGGCCGCTTGGAAAGCCGGCGTCGTCGTCGTTTGTGCGGCGGGGAACAAAGGGCGACTCTGCATGATTTAGACCGCCGGGGCATGTAATTAGGGCTGGGGGTTCGCTTACGAGAGCATCGCCTCCCCCGGAAATGACCCCTTCGGCATCACCGTCGGTGCCATGAGAGAGTGCATAAAAAGCATCACTGGTGGGAGCACGCACACATGTCCGTCTCCCGTGACAACTCCAAGCCCATAAATGGGCTGGCTTTTACGCTGACTAGTTAGCGACACATTGTTGTCCCAAGATATTTATGTTGACGGCGGCGTTAGTGTCTTGGTCGAGCCGAAAGCCGCACATCACCCCACTAAAACCTCGGGCAATGATGCCATCGCTCAGACAGTTTCTTTTTCGCCCTGTATCCACAGACAGAACAGCCCTGCGAAGTGTACGCAGGGTTGACAGCAACGACCAAACGACCAGCACTTTCAGCCTTCATCTTTGGTGCGTTGCGGAACTGCGTCCACGGAGCATCCGAAATAGATTTCGCAAGGCAATGGTTCTACACCATGCCTTTCACAATAACTCCCCTGTGCTTTAGCCAGGGGGAGCTGTCACTACTCCGGATCATCAGACCGTACCAACCTCAAATCCCTTTCTAAGCCGTGCAGACTTTGCACAATAATTCGGGTGGTCTTGTTCTCCGACAGGAGGATTTTCCCCCCCTGTTCCCACGCGGGGTCGGCCTCAAGGGGCGCCGAGAGCGGCATTTCACTTACTGTTCCCACCCCCGACATCAGGGTCAGCCTGCGTTCGGGAGAAAAGTTCAAGAAGACCGCCATCAGGCTGGGGCGCGCCGACGTGAGGGCCGTGAAGGTTTGCAGCAAGGAACTTTCATCCACCCGCCCAGCGCCGACCACTTGAATGATACAGTCCGCGTGAGGGGCGAGAAAAGATGCCTCGGTCCGCTCCAGGCAGGCGGGCGCATCAACAATGACAACGTCGGCGAAACTCCGCAGCGCTTCCAGAGTTTGTTCCATCCGTGGATGAGAAATCAGGTCTGCGCTCTCGCACTCGACCTGCCCCCGCCCCAGAAACAGAAGATTCCCGTAGTCCGAATCGGTGATCACTTCCTCCAGCCGGGCCGCCCCGCGCAAGACTTCCGCCAGCCCTCGCGGCTTCCCTTTCTCGGTGGCAGAAAGGTCTTGGGACGGCGTGCGTAGATCAGCATCCACAAGTATGGTGCGCTTACCAGACAGGGCGATCGCCCGTGCGAGGTGCCTCGCTGTCACCGTTTTTCCTTCGCCGGGGAGGGCGCTCGTGATTAGAATGACTGGGTGGCGGCGGAGGCCAGCCTGCCGGGAGTGATGCAGGGCCAGCAGCAGATTAGCATAGGTCTGGCGGTAGGCCTCTATGACCTGCCCTTCCCCGGTTCCTGTCATCAGTGCCGCCGCTTTTGCGCGCGGCAGGAGGGGCAGCGAACCGAGGACGGGAGCCGGAATCAGGCGCCGCACGTCGGCGATAGTCCGCACCCGGCGGTCGCGCTGTTCCAATAGGATAACCATCAGGCAAGCGAGGAAAAAGCCGACCAGCCCCGCCAAGGCGAGATTTTGCATCAGGTTGGGCCGGAAGGGATTTTCAGGCACGATGGCTGCCTGCGTGATCTGGACGTTGCCGGTCGTGGTGTCGGCGTCGAGGCGAGCCGCGTCGAGGGCGGAGCGCAGCGACGCATACAGCGTGTTGGTTAAATCCACGCGGCGGACAAGATGCTTGTAATCTTCATCGGTCTGGGGCATCTGCGCGATCTGGGCCTGCATCTGACTCCGCAGGCGGTTGACAGCCGCCAGCTTCGCTGCCGCATCAATGGCATTCACCTGCGTCTCCTGATAACCATCGAGGAGGGCGCTTTGGGACTGAAGCGTGGTTACGTTCCCGCTGAGGATGCCGCGGATCGCTTGCGACAAACGCGCCCGGATGCCGCGGATTTTGGCGTCCATCACCGGCAGGATGCCGGGGAACGCCGGTGTCACTTTCTGCGTCATGTCCGCCCGGTCTATTTCAAGCTGGTTCAACTGGGATTGCAGGCTTAGAACCAGTGCGTCGTCGCGGACACCGGAGCCGCTGCCAAGATGGGCGTTCTTGCCATGTATCTCGGCCCCGAGCGTTCGTAGGCGCACGCTCAGCGATTGGAGCTGTTTTTGGAGTTCAACGGCCTGCGTCTGCTGGGCTTGATATTGATCTAGTAGAAACTTCTCCTGCCCGGCTACGTCCGTCAGCTGATGCTGCTGCTTGAACGACTTTTCCTGGCGCTCCGCCTCAAGCATTTCTCCCTCGGCGCGCACCGAGCGGATCTGGAGGCTCTGCGCAATCCCACGCACCTGCTGTTGCGCCATCTCCATTTTCCAATGGAGAAACGCTTGACAGGCCGCGTCCGCGACCTGCGCGGCCTCCACCCGGCTATCCGCTTCCGCGGAAACCTGAATCACGTTGGTTTCCTTCGGGTTGGTGATCGTAATCGCTTTTTGGAGGCTCTCCGCCGTCCAGGGTCTGCGGACTGGGTGGGAGCCGTGACCGCCAGGATGGCTCTGCATCCATTCCAGCGTCCGCCGCGGCATGGCGGAGCTTTGCAGCATCGCCATCTGGGTGTCCACAGTCTCGATGAGAGGAGCGGCATAGGCGATTTTGGAGACCCCGTTCGTAGTGTCGCGCTGTATCAGGGCCATCTCGGCGTCCGCGTGCCATCTGCGCGTCATGCGATGCGAGGCGAGGGCGGCTAGGCCCAGGGAGGCCACCAAAATCAGAAGGAAGGGGATTTTACGACGCCAAAGCATGCCGAAGATCTCACTCAGACTGATTTCGGCACGGCGGTTGATGGTGGCAAGTTCGTGTGTCATGTTTTTCCTGGAGAGCAGGCCGGCAGAGCTTAGGTCAGAACGAACCACGGCAGGTCAGAACGGCCGCGGCCGTCTTAATCAGCAGGTAGAAATCTTCTTGCAAAGAAGATCGGTCTATGTAGCGCATGTCCAGGGCGATCCGCTGGTCATAAGTCGTGTCACTGCGCCCGCTAGACTGCCACGTCCCCCCTAAGCCGGGCTTGACGGTCAGCAGCTTCTCGCCATACGGGCCGTACTTTTCCAACTCTGCCGGAACGATTGGGCGGGGGCCGATAAGGCTCATGCTCCCCTCCAGGACGTTGATGAACTGTGGCAGCTCATCGAGACTCGTTCTTCGCAGGAACGCGCCCACGGGAGTCACCCGAGGGTCATTGGCGATTTTAAATGAGGCCGCGTGCTTCTGCTGCAACTCGGCCTGAGCCGCGAGCTGCTGCTCGGCATCACTTACCATCGTGCGGAACTTAAGCAAGCGAAACAGACGTCCATCGCGTCCCAGCCGCATCTGATGAAAAAGGATCGGTCCCGGGCTTGTGAGCTTGATGGAGACCGCCACGGCCAGCATGATGGGAAAGCTCAAAATCAGAAAGATCAGGGCTGCGGCGAGATCCGACATGCGCTTCGTATTCCGGTATCCCGGCCGCTTCGGTAATAGCGCTGGACTCTCAGGGGACTCGGCAACAGTCGCGCGCACCCACAAGTTTTTAGGAATTTGCATATTCACCGTCAGCTAACATAGTTCGAAAAAGTTGAACAACATGTGGCCCGTAGAGCTCACAGGTATACAGCTCGGCCACCGTCAGCCAGGCCGCGCGACCCCGGCGCTCCACTTCCTCCGGCCGCCGTGCGGCGTCGGCCATGGCAGCAGCCAGCGCCGGGACGTCTCCAGCAGGTGTCAGCCATCCCTGAAGGCCGTCCGTAATCATTTCCGGGATCGCACCGACCGGAGTCGCAATCACGGGACGGCCGTGGCCCATCGCTTCCAAAAGGGCGATAGGCAAATTTTCCGCCTGGGACGGCAGGCACAGGACGTCGATTTCGCGGAAGAATGACGCCTTGGCCGCGCCATCCACGTTCCCTAGGAACCGGATTATTTCTTTTTTTCCCTGTGCCAGTGTCTCCGCCGCACGCCTACCCGGACCATCTCCCGCCAGCCACAGGCTCCCTGTCGGGGCATTCGGCCCCGTCATCGCCCGGATCAGATCGCACTCGCCCTTCCGCCCGTCCATGTGTCCGAGGAACCCGAACGTGGCCGGTGACTTCAAGGGGGGCGGTGTCACCAAGGCGACCGCGTTCGGAATGACGGAGACCTGGACGCGCGGCAGGTGCTGGCCGAAGAGGTGAGCCATGCCTTCGGACAGGACGACCACGCGGTTGGGGGGCGACAGCGCCCGGTCCAGCCAGCGAAGCCGCCAGGCCGGCATTGCCGCCAGTAGCGTATCGAGACCGGCGGCATGCACGTGGACCAGGGCGGGAATACCTCGCCGCGCAGCTAGAGAGGCCATCAGGCACTTTTCCATCACAGACAGGCCGTGGGCCATCTGGAGATGGACCACGTTCGGGCGTAGGCGTCGAAGCGACCACTGGAAAGCAAGCAGGACCGTCCCGCTCTCCCGAGCCGCCGTCCCCAGGTTCGCACTTGCTAGCCCCGTGCGTCCTTTGACGCGGGTCTCATTGAAGAAGTGCGTCTCGACCTCCGGGACGCCCTCCAGGTAGGCCGACAAGCCGCCGACATATTTCGCCATCCCACCGGGGAGCGACGGGTCTTGTCCCGCCAGGAGAAGCCTGATCTTCATATCCCCTCCCCGCTGAACGCCACCGGCCGGGGCGCGGCGGTGTCTTCCGGCCATGCAGTGCGCCTCCTGTGGTCGGAGGGCACGCTATCGCAGTGGCCTGCGGCCACGATCAGGGCGAACAAGAACCAGGTCTGGGAGCGGAACTCCCATGACAGCGCGAAGACGCCGATGGCCCAGACTAGGAGCATGAGCAAGCAGGTCTGTCGCAGCAGACGCGGCTGACGCAGAGCGCTCGCGACCACGGTCGCAATCAGCGCCGCAAACACGAGGAAACCGATCGGTCCGAGTTCCGTCAGCACGGATAGGTAGGTGTTATGCGCGATGAGGGGCTGCCCTTGACCGTTGAGCGATTGCGTGGCCGACAGAAACGCGCCGCCGCCTATGCCCAGCAGCGGGTGCTGGCCGTAGACGATCCACCCGGCCTGCCAGATGTCTTCCCGCCCGCTGAAGTGATCGCCGGACGCGGAATTCGCGACCGTACCCAGGCGCTGAAGCGGCTCGTTGAGGTCGAGCTGCGTCGCCCCAATCACGACCCCCAGGAGAACGGCGGCCATCGCAATCCGCCACTGCAGTTTCAGACGGGCGAGCGTCATTAGATAAAACAGATAAGCCGGCGCAGCGGCGAATAGGGCGCCGCGAGATCCGCTGAGGATGATCGCGAACCCCGTTGCAATCGGATACAAGAAATTGAGAAAACGCAGAAACGGCGCTCCCTGTCTGCACTTCGCGAGATAAACGGCCATCGGAATTCCAATCGCCAGAAGTAGCGCAATGTCGTTGGGGTCAAAGCCGGAGCCGGCGAAGCGCTTTTCCCAATGCCTGGCCTGGTGGCCCTGAAAAAACTCACTTATTGTGGTGGTAATGGAAATATAGCCACCAAGCAGGAACGCCTGCATCGCGGCTTGGACACGAGCCTCCGACCGGAAAATATCCCAAATCAAGATCGTCAGCGCCACGCCTTCCACCACGCCTAGAAGAAAGGGAGAGTCTCCCGGCGCGACACTCCACCACAGACTGATCACATACCATAAGGCGAACGTCAGCGACAGCCAGTGAAACAAGTGTAGCCGCCGCACCCAGCCCGCCACCACCACAGACAGAAGCCAGAGCAGAACGACGACACCGGCGATCAGGCGATTGATCGATCCGAGCAGCGCATCCGGGAACTTGATAAACAGACCGGGGATACTTGCGATCAGGATCAAAGAGGCACCGTAGGCCCACGCTTCTAGTATGCGGCTCAAATTTTTCATCGGGCGAACAACGCCTTCTCGTAGTCCGCTGAGACGCGCGCCGTGTCGAACGCGGCCCAACTCTCTCGGGGTGCGGCGACGCGGCAGCCGAGCACAGTCGCTTCGAGGGCCACGGCGAGGGCCTCTACGTCTCCCACCGGCACCAAACTTCCATAGCGCCCCCCTTGCAAAATCTCGCGCGGACCGCTCGGGCAGTCCGTGGAAACGATCGGCAGCCCGCAGGCCAGCGCCTCGATCAGCACTGTCGGCAGACCTTCCCAACGCGAGGAAAGCACGTAAGCCGCTGCGCGCGCCATGTAGGCGTAGGGATTGGGCACGAACCCCAGCAGGCTGACCGACTCGGTCAGGCCCAGCTCGGCCACTACCGCTTCCAATTGGGCGCGGTTCGGGCCATCACCCAGGATCAAGAGACGTGCCGGAATCCGGGCACGCACTTTCGCGAACGCCTGGATCAACGTCGGAAAATCTTTCTGCTCACAAAGCCGACCCACGGAGAGCGCCACTGGCGGCTGCCCCGGCCCAAACCAGGGGTGTTCCAGCGGCTCCCCGGCACTCAGGAACAGAGCAGGTGAGACCACAGGGTTGTAGATCATTCGGATGCGGTCAGGCGACAGCCGGAACGTCTGCTTCAAGTCGTCCGCAACGTCTTCTGAAACGGCGATGACTTCATCCGCATGGGGATAAAAGCGGCGATATAGTGCGGGCAGAATTCGGCCCGCCAACCCCGCTTCGTGCTGGTAATGCGCCGATAAATTAGTGTGGACACTGATAACCAGGCGACCCTGATACCGCGCCGCTGCTCGCGCCCAAAGAGCGGTAAGATTGGAAGCCCCCATCGCCGAAAGAAGCGCATCCGGCTTCTCCTGCCGCAGGTAGCGCACGAGTTTCGGCAGGCTGGTCAGGGATCGCTTGCACCTCAGATCCACCAGCCGGACGCCCGGCATGATCAAAGAAGCGTAAGGGCCTTCCGCCCGCACGACGAGCAAGTCCACCCGCAACCCGCGTGCGGCCAGGCCAGAGGCAAGGTTGATCATGACACGCTCCGCACCACCGCCGGCGAAGGACTGCATGTACAGGGCAACGTGGCCTCCTCTTGGCGCGGTAACGCGCCCTTCTTCGCTTTCAGGGCAGTTAATGATCATGCTTGCTCAGCGTCAATTCTGGTGTTGCCGAAGGTTTGTGGCGCAAAGTCCACACGAAGTTCTTGATCTCTTCGACGGCGCAGCCTAGGGCTTCGGAGCCAAGAGGACGGCGGATCAAGCGATAGCTGCGCGTCAGCGGTTCAGCCCATCGCTTTTTATAATGGCCGGACGACCACAGCATGTCGTATTCGGCCATGCCGTGAGCGCAGCCCCACTCCATTGCCGCCAGCGTCAGACGATTGCCCGCGCTGGCGGGGCGGTACTCGTCGCGCATAATTGCCGTCATGGCATACATCGTGGCAGGGCCGATCATATTCATCTCCATGGCGGCAAACTTGTCACCGTCGTGAAGCGAGAAGGTTTTCAACCTGCCTTGTTCCGCCAGAATGCGGAAACTGAGCAGCAAGTCGTCCTTGCGCTTGGCTGCCACGCGGCTCCCCT
>JANOOM010000465.1:0-7535 GCA_031421335.1 Armatimonadota bacterium | reverse complement strand
AGTAGCTCATCTGCCACTTGGGGCCGGCGGGGCTGGCGAGGGAGTTCTGGCTGTTGTGGACAAGTCCGAAGGAGACGGGCAGGCCGCCGCGCTGGGTCCAGCCGACGATGGGGAGGGTCGTGGTCTTGTTGCCATTCCCGGTGTTGACGCCGCCGCGCTGCCCTGCCAGGAGAAAGCAGGGTTGCCCAGTGTGGGCTTGGCAGAGGGCGGGTTGACTACTTGAAACTGGGCGCAGGGTCCTGAGTAGATGTAATAGTCAGCTTGGCCCGTTATGTAGCGCGATGTTGTAGCGTAGGTAGCAGTATATGGTCCGCCAAGCGGTGCATTAGTAGGGACGGAAACAGAAAGAACATTGCCAGAACGAGAGACGCCCCACCCCTTCGTGTCCACATCGCTGGAGTAGACGCTAACACTCGGCCCACTGATAGACCATGTGTTGAGGGCGTTACCGTCCCCGGCACTACCCTGGTAGGTGTTGGTGAGCGTGCTGCTGGTGCCGGGGTAGGCTGGGGGGGCTTGGGCGAGTGCTGCCGATGCACCAAAGAGAAGCATGAGACACACCGCGAAAGCACCTAAGCTAACACTGGCAGGGCGCGAAAAAAGGGCGCGAAAAACAGGGCACATATTATTCTCCCGGAACGTCGTGCCTCTTGTCGGCTTACAATCACTATACAGCATAAAATATGAAAATACACACGTCTAGCCGCTACAGTGATTATTTATTTTCGTGTCATTGAGATTAGCCTTCACAACCCGGAGCCGGGCTTGACGCCGTGAACCGTGATGCGCTCTCGGACCCGCCTGGGCCGCGCCGCCACGGCCTTCCCCGGACGCCGGAACGTCAGCACGACCAGGGCGTGCGGCGGCAGGGTCAGGTCCAGGCCCGAAGCCGTCAGCCTGGGCAGCGCGAAGGGCTGCGGCCTCACGTTGTCCGGGTGGTCCCAGGAGTTGGCGGCCTGCGGGTCAGTTGAGGTCAAGATCGTGGCGGTCGCGGTGCGCGCGGCGAACCCGGCCAGCGCGAGGTGGACGGGCCGGGCGGCCGTCAGGTCCCGGTTGACGAGGAAGGCGACCAGGGTCTTAGGGTCGGCGGAGAGGGCGCTGAAGACGTCCACATCGGGAACGTCGGCGGCGGCGGGCAGGAAGCCCCGCGCGGGCACGTCGCGGCCCGGCCCGGCCCAGTCGGCGGCGACCGGAGTCCGGGGGCGGGCGGCGGCGTAGAGCTGCGAGGTGTAATACTCGGGGGTGACGTAGAGGACGCCCCGGCTCTTCTTGATGCAGCCGCCGTGCAGCAGGGCGGTCATGTTGGCAAGTGTCACCCAGTCGGAGCGGCGCAGGAAGGTGTTGAGGGCGAGCGCGTTGTAGATCGCCCCGCCGGTGACGTCGTGGTTCGGCCCCTGCTGCCACCCGGCCCCGTCTATGATGATCCCCCACTCCGTCGGGGCGAGGCGCGTTTTGCCGTCCGGCCCTTCGGCCCTCGTGATGTCCTGGATCAGCTCGGGCAGCTCCGTCTGGTCCAGGAAAGCGGGATGCGCCATCGCGCTTTCCCACTCCAGGCCATAGGGCAGGCCCCGAAGGCTCCCGGGCAGGCCAACGAGCGGGTGCAGGGTCAAGTAGTCGGGCGCGGGCGAGCCGCCCACGAGGGCCGCGTTCAGGACGGCGAGGTTCCAGGCGTTGTCGCGGTCCAGCCCCTTCGGGCCGAACTCGTCGCCTTTGCCGGTCGCCATGACCTCGATGGTTGGGTCGGCCTGCTTCATGGCGGCCCGGAAGGCGACGAAGCGGGCGGCGTTGCCGGCAGCATCGGTGTGGCCGATCTGCCAACCGCCGTACAGCTCGTTGCCGATCTCCCAGAGTGGAACGCGGTGCGTCCCATTGGTCAAGGGGGAAGAATTACAGTAGCGCACCCAAGCGGCGGCCTCAGCGGGCGTGCCGTCCCCGGCATTCGCGCCGATCTGGGCGGTCGCGCCGAGGCGCGCGGCGAGGTCCAGGAACTCGTCGGTGCCGAAGGCGTGCGAGTCCGGGCCGCCCCAGGCGACGTTGCGGGTCGTCGGGCGTGCCTCCTGCGGGCCGACGCCCTCGCGCCAGCGGTAGCCACTCGAATAGTTGCCGGCGAAGCGCAGCACGGGGATGTGCCAGGCGCGGGCCGCACGCAGGACGTCCGGGTCCATGCCGTCTTGAGCATCATCGGGAAACAGGCTGACCCGGTCCACGTCCACAGCCCCGCCTCCGGCGCTGGAGATGACGAAGCGGGCGGCTTGACCGCGCGCGATGGCGCCTTCGGGCAGGGTCCAACGCACCGTCTGCTTCTGCCAGGCCGGGCCGGGCACGTCTACCGTGGAGGAAACGACCGGCCGCCCCGCCGTCTCCAGACCGGGCCGAAAGGGGCCGCCTTTCTCGCCACCCGCCCGGACGGCGAGGGTGACGCGCCCATCACCGGCGGGGGCGCGCGTCCACAGGGTCAAAGTGTAGCCCCGCACGCGGGTCGCGGGCAGATAGACGCGCTGGCTGAGGGTGCTGTCCGGCCCGGACAGCCGCACGCTCGAAGGGGACAGGTAGCCGCTGCCGGGCGACTCCAGCCAGGCGTCGGAGCCGGTCCCATCCCACCACTGCGGCTCCGGGTCGGTCTTCTCGATCCGCTCCAGGTCACCGTTGTGCAGGGCGTCTGCCCACAGGATGTCATAGATGACCGTGCCCAGGTTCTCGACGAAGTTGCCGAAGACGTCCTGCGAGACCGGGCGGGCGGCAACGCGGGAAGCGTCCAGGGTGATACGCGTCACGCCTCCGGGGGCGGCATCGTCGCGGCGGAAGTGGAACAAGTCGCGTGTAGACGGCACGACTGACCGCCGCGCCTGGGGGAGCGGCGCCGGTGCCGCCGCGCCGCGAATGGGAAGCAGCAGGGCCGTGGTGAGCAGCAGGGCCGCAAAGCCGGTGAATGAAGTCGTGCGCTGATTCATGGGGTTTCCGTGCGGGTTGTAAAACGTTAACGTCATTATGGTGCGCGTGACGGCCCGCGTCAAGTCCTGCAAGGAGTGGAAGCATCAGTCGCCGTCTTGTCCACCGAATAATTTTGAATTGCCTACTTGACAAACATACCAATTGGTATTACAATAGACCGTATTAGTAAACTTGATCACGAAATCGGTAAACTCGATTTTGTCAGCCAAAGTCACCGATGAAACACACGCCACTCTACCTGCAAATCAAGGAACGGCTCCGGGAAGAATTGGAGACCATGCGCCGGCCGGACGGGGGCGCGCGGCTGCCGACGCTGGACGCGCTGCAAGCGCGGCACGGGGTCAGCCGCCCGACACTCAGCAAGGCCATCGCGTCCCTAGCCGCCGAGGGGCTGCTGGTGAAGGAAGCAGGGCGCGGGACGTTTGCCCTGGCGCCCGCCGCCCCGACCGGCGCGGCGGCAGTGACTCCTCCGCGCCTGACTATCGGGTTCATCGCGCCGCTGTCCGAGGCCGAGCTGCCGCAGGCCGCGTTCCAGGGGATCGACCGCGCCGCCCACCGATGCGACTGCCGCGTTTTGATGGCCGGGGCGCGTGACAGCGTGGCGCAGGAGCGCGCGGCGGCCTGCGAGATGATCGCGGCGGGCGCGTCCGGGCTGATCATCTACCCGACCGTGCGCCAGGGCGGCAGCGGCGAGGGCGATTACCTTGGGCGCGAGGACTTGGGCGTCCCGGTCATCCTGCTCGACACCTGCACGCCCGCTCAGGGCTACACCCAGATCATTTTCGACAACCGCCGGGCGGGGGCCGATATGACGCGCTGGCTGCTGGCGCGCGGGCACTCCCGCATCGGCCTGATCTTGTACCGGGAGGAGGTGCATCACCCCACACTGGAAGCGCGCTTTCAGGGCTACCGAGACGCATTGGGCGACGCGGGGCTGGCACACGACCCCGCCCTCGTCTGCCGCGTCCCGCCCGCCGAGCAGCGCGCCGCGCTGGAAGAAGCGCTCGCGGCCCTGCTGGCCCTGCCTGCCCCGCCCACCGCCATCATCGCGGGCAACGACCTGATGGCCATCGAGGTCATCGAGATATTGGCGGGCCGCAATGTCCTCGTGCCCGCCGCCCTCACCGTCACCGGCTTCGACAACCAGGCCGTCGCCCGCCGCTACAAGCCCGCGTTCCCCACGACCGCGCCCGACTTCGAGCGCATGGGCGAGATCGCCTGCGAGACCCTGCTGGACGGACTCGCTTCGGGGGCGCGTCCCGCTCAGACCTACATCCTGCCGGTCCCCCTGCTGATTCGCCCGCACCCGGCGCGGCACACCTCGTCACTCGAATCACGCAAAGGAGAAACGCCATGAGAATGCCGCCGAAGAAAGACCAGAACGCCGCCCACTCGGGGTTCACGTTGATTGAACTACTTGTCGTGATCGCCATTATCGCGATCCTCGCCGCCATCCTGTTTCCCGTCTTTCAGAAGGTCAGAGAGAACGCCCGCCGCGCCAACTGCCAGTCCAACCTCAAGCAGCTTGGGTTGGCCTTCGTCCAATATGAGCAGGACAGCGACGAGAAGCTCCCCGGCGGAACCACCGACTGGTTTGCCGGGATCGGGTGGGGCGGGCAGCTCTACCCGTTCATCAAAAGCACCGGCGTTTACAAATGCCCGGATGATCCCACGGGGGCCATCGGCAAGAACGTCCCGGTTTCTTATTCAGACAACTGGGTGACCGCCAATTTCACGGTCAACCAGCTTCCAGAGCCTGCAATCACGATTCAACTCTCCGAAGCACAGGGGGCGCAAGCCAACATAACCGATCCAAATGAAACCGGCTCAGTCATCAAGTCCACTGCCGATCTCTCGGACAACCTGGTTTATGTTAACAGCGGGAACAACCACGCCTGCTGCGGGGGAAACGGCGTCACCTATGCGACCGGCCCGCTCCATATCTCCGGGAAAGATGGGACGACGGCCGGGATGCGGGGCAATAACGGCGCAGGAGCACGCCACACAGCAGGCGCAAACTATGCGTTCGCGGATGGACACGTCAAGTTTGCGCTGCCCGGTACGGTGCGCGATCGTGGCTACACCATCGGCACCCCGCCGTCAGCGAACTGGGTGCAGGAAGCAACCGGCACCGCGTATTATGATCCCGATGGGCTATAAGTCGCGCTGAGGAAAACGATGACCCGATGCTGCTTCGCCCCTCTGTGGCGCCTTGTCCTGGTGTCGCTCTTGGCTCTGGCCGCGCTCCCGCTCGCGGCCCAGCGGGCCGCGCCATCCTGGGACACTTACCCCGACACCTGGGTCGGCAGCGACGCGCTCGGGCGCGCGCTGCCGGCGGCGGGTGATGTCGGCCCGCCGCGTCCCCACAAGACCGTCGGCATGTTCTACTTCCTGACCTTCGACCGGGGCAGGGATGGACCGTATGACAACACCCAAATACTGAAAAGACACTCGCGGGCGATGGCCGATGTCCACGACCCGGCCTGGGGGCCGCTGAACGCCAGCCATTACTGGGGGCAGCCGCTGTTCGGCTACTACACGAGTGACGACGAGTGGGTGCTGCGGAAGCACGCACTGATGCTCGCCAATTCGGGCGTTGACGTCGTCATCTTCGACAACTCCAACGCCGTCACTTATGACCGGGCGCGGGACGCCTTGTGCCGGGTCTGGGAGGACGTCAGGCGGCGGGGCGGGCGGACCCCGCAGATCGCCTTCCTCTGCCCCTTCGGCAACCCCGGCAACATCGGCGGCAGCACCCTGCGCGAGCTATACGACACCCTGTACGCGCCGGGGCGCTACCAGGATCTGTGGTTCCGCTGGGAGGGCAAGCCGCTGGTCATGGCCGACCCCAGCTACGCCGATGCGGGCGGCCTGCGTCAGCCGCCGCCGCACCAGCCCGCCGAGATCCTGCCCGGCGGCACTCTGGGGCAGACCTTCACGACGGAGCGCCCATTCACGGCGGTGGGCGGCGAATTCCCGACGTGGAACACGACTACGGCCGGCATGACGCTCTCACTCTACGCGGCCAGACCGGGCCGCCCGCTGCTGGCCCGCCGGCGGTTTGAGGCCGTCCCCGACAATGCTGCCCTTCTTCTGGAAGCGGGAAAAACGCTCCCGGCCGGCCGGTACGAGCTGGAAATGTCGCGCCCAGCCGGCCACATCGGCTGGTGGGGCTATCCCGCCGACGTGTACGCCGGGGGCCACGCGCTGGAGGGCGGCCGGCCCGCGCCCGGCGACCGCTCGCTGCGGGTGCGTTACGCCGGTCGAGCACAGGCACAGACACTCTCGCCGGACGCCCGGCGGATGACGCCCGAGGCCGCCGCCCGGCAGGCGAAGACCATACGCGACTTCTTCACATTCCGCACCCCCATCGCCCCCTACGACATCCAATCGCCCCCGCCCGGACAGTGGGCCTGGCTGCAAAACTACCCGCAAGCGCCGCAGCTTGGCCCCACCGGGCAAGTCGAGCAGGTGACGGTCGGCGTCGCGCAGAACTACAATGCCGTGACCCACCTTGCGCCGATGAGCTTCCCCGGCGCCTTCGGGCGCTCCTACCACGACGGGCGGGAAGACACGCGGCCCGGCGCCGTGCGATTCGGGGAGAACTTCGCCGAGCAGTGGCGGCGGGCGCTCGCGCTGGACCCACCGTTCGTCTTCGTGACGGGCTGGAACGAGTGGACGGCGGGGTTCTATCAAGAATGGGCGGGTTACAAGGCGCCGCCGCCGATCTTCGTGGACGAGTTCACCGAGGAATACAGCCGCGATATCGAGCCGATGGCGAGTGGGCACGGCGACGACTATTACTGTCAGCTTATCGGCGCCGTCCGCCGCTACAAGGGCGTGCGCGCCCTGCCGCCGGTCACGCCCCGGCCCATCAGCATCCGAGGCAGCTTCAGCGCCTGGAGGAACGTCGGGCCGGAGTTCCGCGACGCCTACGGCGACACCGCACACCGGAACGCATTGGGCGTGGGCAGGGCAGGCCCTTACGTCAACACGTCGGGCCGCAACGACATCGTCGCATCCAAGGTCAGCTACGACGCGAAGACCGTCTACTTCTATGTCCGCACGGCCGCACCGCTGACCCCGCACACCGACCCGAACTGGATGCTGCTGCTGCTCAACACCGACGCGGACTACAGAACGGGCTGGCTTGGCTATGACTTCGTGGTCAACCGCCGCGTCGGGGCCAAGACGGCCAGCCTGGAAAGGAACCTCGGGGGCGGGTACCATTGGAAGACGGTTGGGCAGATCCCGTACCGGGCGCATGGCAGCGAGCTGATGCTGGCGATCCCGCGCGCCCTGCTGGGCACTGCGCGCCTTCCCGCCGCTGTTGACTTCAAGTGGGCCGACAACTGCCTGTCCCAAACGCCCACGGCGGCTGACTTCACTCTCAACGGCGATGCCGCGCCAGACGATCGCTTCAACTACCGTGCGAAGCAGCGCTAGGAGTGCGGGAGTGGATTTCGTATGGGTTGACTGGTCGAACAACATCCAGTATACTTACAGTCTCACCGTATAATGGTCCCGTAAATTAGGACAGGGAAATGGGCTAAAGTGACTACTCCCCCGCCTAAAGGCTGGGG
>JANOOM010000464.1:0-11786 GCA_031421335.1 Armatimonadota bacterium | reverse complement strand
GGCGGACCATGTCGTTCCGCTGTTCGTCTTCGACCCGGACATCCTGGGGCGTGAGGACACGGGGGCGGCCCGCGTCGTCTTCCTGCTGGACGCACTCAGGGTGCTGGACACGAACCTGCAAAAGTGCGGCGGGCGGCTGGTCGTGCGGCGGGGGAAGATGCCGGATGAGATCGTCCGGGCCGTAGATGACTTCGGGGCGGACGGCGTGTTCCACCAGGGCGAATACGAGCCATTGGGGCGCAAGCGCGATGAGAGCGTCGCGGCCGCTCTGCGGAAGCGCGGCAAGGTCGTTGAGACGTTCCCAGGGTTGGCGCTGTGCGAGCCGGACGCGATCAAGTCGCAGGTGGGGACGCCTTACACTGTTTTCGGCCCATACAAGCGCGAGTGGTTCAAGCGGCCCGCCAATGGTCCCCTGCCCGTCCCGCGCCACGTCAACGTGCCGGAGGGGGCGCGTGGCGAGGCGCTGCCGACGGCGGCGGGGCTGGAGTTCTCGACGGACCAGACGTTCGCGACCGGCGGCGAGGACGCGGCCCAAGACCTGCTGCGCGTTTTCCTGAGAGACAACGTCGGCGGCTACCATGAGGGCCGGGACGTGCTGGCGGAGGCCGGGACCTCGATGCTTTCCCGGCACCTGCATTTGGGCACCCTGTCGGCGCGGTTTGTCGTGGATGCGGTGCGTCGGGCGGGAAAGGACAAGCCTTCGGGCGACACGCCAGGCGAGCACCAGCCGGAGCCTGGTCATTTCACGTTCCTGACCGAGATCGCCTGGCGCGACTTTTACCTCCAGATCCTGTACCAGTTCCCACACGTCGCCGCGGGCGCCTTCCGGCCCCAATATGACGCTCTGGAGTGGGAGAACGATGAGGGCTTGTTCGCCGCCTGGAAAGAAGGGCGCACCGGGTATCCTATCGTGGATGCGGCGATGCGGCAGATGAATACGGAAGCCTGGATGCACAACCGGGGCCGGATGGTGGTCGCCTCGTTCCTGACCAAAGATTTACTGGTGGACTGGCGCTGGGGCGAGAAGTATTTCATGCAGAAGCTCGTGGACGGTGACCAGGCCGCAAACAACGGCGGATGGCAGTGGGCGGCGGGGACGGGGACGGACGCCCAGCCGTTCTTCCGCATCTTCAACCCGACCAGCCAGGGGGAGAAATTCGACCCCGAAGGCACATATGTAAGACGCTGGGTGCCGGAACTGGCGCGCGTGCCGGCGAAGTCCATTCACGCGCCGTGGAAGCTTTCGGCGTCGGAGCGAGAGTATCTCGGCTGTGCCGACTACCCCGACCCGATCGTGGACCACGCCGAGCGGCGCGCACGGGCATTGGCGATGTACGGCAAGGTGACCGGGAAAACGGCCAAGGAGTCTGCATGAGGCGATGGGCAGTCATAGCGGCATTCGGGGCACTGGTGCTCGGGGCCGTCACGCCGAGCTTGGCGCAGGCGCCGCCGAGCGGGGCGGCGACGGGTCCCGCCGACGTCTTGGTCCTGGTCTGCCAGCAGGCCGGCGCGGGGGACCTGGTGGTCATCACTTACCTCCACGCGATCCCGCACGCGCAGGCGCAGCGTGACCTGGCGGCGCTCGCCAGGGCATCCGGGTGGAAAGTCGGGCCAGGCCATGTCAGCGACGGGAGGGCGCCGGTCGCCCAGAGGATGATGATGACCAGTGCCACGGTCGTCATCCCCGGCGTCATCCGGCCCGAGACGCACCTACTCCCGGTCGAGCCGTTCCTCACCGCGTTCCGCCCTTACAAGCGGCTGGCGCTGATCTTCAACGTCGGCCCGGACTTCCAGTTCCAGGGACCGCGCGATTATGCCGACAATAACGTACAGATCGCGCTGACGCAGGGCAGGACGCCCTACACTTACCAGGCACGGATTCTTAACCCGCAGTTCACCCGTTTGGATCTGCCGACGGCGCAAGCGGCAGTGGCGACGACCGCGCCCCGGCGCCCCTCGCCCTGGGTTCTGCTGCTGGGCATCCTGATAGCGGCGGGCGCGGCGGGCCTCCTGGTCTACGTCCTGATGGCCCGGAAAATGCCCCCGCCCGGCGCAAGCACTGACGCTCCCGTCGAGGAGCGAACGAAGATCAGCACATGAGCGCGAATCGTGAGGATAAATAATGGAAGAGATCAATGAGCTGTTGAAGGTGGCGGCGGCCAAGAAGGCGTCGGACCTGTTTATCAAGGCCAACAGCCCCCCCGCCATGCGGATCAGCGGGCGCATTCAGATGACGGATGCAGCCCCGCTCACAGCGGACGACTGCCGGAACCTTGCCTACAGCGTCATGACGCACGAGCAGATCGGGCGGTTCGAACACCGGCACGAGCTGGACCTGGCGTTTGAGGTGGAAGGCGTGTGCCGCATCCGCTGCAACGTCTACATGCAGCGCGGGACGATGGGCATGGTGCTGCGATTGATCCCGCTGAAGATCTTCTCGCTGGAACAGCTCGGCATGCCGCCCGTTTTGGCGGAACTCACCAAGGCCCGTCAGGGGCTGATCCTGGTGACGGGTCCGACCGGGTCGGGCAAGTCCACGACGATGGCGGCCATGATTGACCTGATCAACTCGACGCGTCGGGCGAACATCATCACCTGCGAAGACCCGATCGAGTTCATGCACCCGGATAAGATGTCCATCGTCTCGCAGCGCGAGATCGGCCTGGACACCGACTCGTTCGCAGACGCCTTGAAGTACATGATGCGTCAGAACCCGGATATCCTGCTGATCGGCGAGATGCGCGACATCGAGACCATGAGTGTCGGCCTGGCCGCCGCCGAGACGGGTCACTTGGTCTTCTCGACGCTGCACACGGCCTCGGCGGCGGAAACTTTGGACCGCATCATCAACATGTACCCGCCGCAGGACCGGGATATGGTCTGCCTGCGGCTCTCGGGGTCTCTGCGCGGCGTCATCTCGCAGAAGCTGCCTCCGCGCATGGACGGCACAGGCCGGGTCGGCGCGGTGGAAGTGATGGTGGTCACGCCGACCATCTCCAAACTGATCGAGGAGGGGCGCGCGTCTCAGCTCTACGGGTCCATCGCCGAGGGCAACTTCTGGGGGATGCAGACGATGAACCAGTGCCTGATCAAGTATGTGAAGGCGGGCCTGATTTCGGAGGAGGAAGCTCTGGCGAACGCAGGCAACGTGACCGAGATGAAGCAGATGCTGCGGCGGCCGTGACCTGGTCCCAATGAAGGGCAGGAAAGCAGAGATACGAGGAGGCCCCGCCGGGTTCGGTGGGGCTTTTTTTCGTGCAGGCCGAACCTTGATTGCAGCCGCGCCCGTTATGTTCGATAGGAGGAAAACTATGGACCTGATGTTTCATGCGCCTTATGTGCTGCGGGGGGCGTTGCTGTTCCTGGTTGCCGGTCTGCCGCTGGCGATTTGGCCCGCCGCCCGGCGGCGGGACTGGCAGAAAGTACGCCGCCTCGCTCAACTTCTTGTGGGCCTTATGCTGGTAGCGGGCGGCGGTGCCGCGCTGACGGGGACAGTGTCCGACGCGCGCGCGGCAGGTATGGCAGTCGTTGGGGGCGCGGCCCTGATGACGGCCGGCGCGGCGGCAGTTGCGTGGGCGACCTTCGGGCTGCGAGCGGGGGGAAGACAGCGCCATTGAGGGACTGATGATTGATGGGCATGACGTCGCGGCGCTGATTGCCGAGACGAAGGCCGAGCAGCGGCAGGCATGAGCGGACGGAAACACTCCAAACGAAGAGCCGGGGACGGCATGAATGCCGCCCCCGGCTTTTTGCTGCCGCGTCTACGAGCGTCCGCGCGACTTGCCCTTGGTCACGCGCCGGGCGGGGCTGGCGACGGCCTCGACCGGGCCGGCATCGCCCATGCCGTCCTCATCGGCGCCCTGTTCCAGCAGCTCCGAGAGGTCCATGAGGGGGTCCTGTTGGACCTGTGGGTCGAGGCTGATCTGGATGGAAGACATGACGCCGACGACCTCGCTCTGGATGGACGCCTGCATCTGCTGGAACATGTCGTAGGCTTCCTTCTTGTAAAGCACCAGCGGGTCAATGCCCGCGTAGCCGCGCCAGCCGATGCCCTCGCGCAGATAGTCCATAGCGGACAGGTGCTCCATCCAATGCCGGTCCAGCGACTGCAAGGTGACGCGCCGCTCCAGGTCGCGCATCTCGCCCATGCCCGCTTCCTCGCCCAAGGTCTCGACGAAGTGGTGCTCCTTGTCGGCATAGGACTTGTCGGCAAGCTCCAGGAGGGAGTCAGTCAGCTCGGGCCGCTTCTTGCCTTGGAGCTGCTCCAGGGGCGCGTACTGGGCGATCGGGAAGGTCTGTCCCATGGAGTTGTAAAGCGCCTCTATGTCCCACTCTTCGGGCGAGACGCCTTCGGGAGCGAAGTGGTTGATCTCGGCCTCGACGCTGTCGCGGAGATAGCCGACGATGGTCTCACGCAGGTCCGCGCCCTCCATGATGCGGCGGCGCTCGCCGTAGATGTTGGCGCGCTGGACGTTCATGACGTCGTCATAGTCCAAGGTGGACTTGCGCTGGTCGAAGTAGAACATTTCGACCTTCTTCTGCGCGCGGGCGATCATGGCGGACAGCATCTTGGCATCAATCGCCTGGTCCTCGGCCCAGGAGCTTAGGAAGGGCGAGTTCGCCTTGTCGCCGAACAAGCGCCACAATTCGTCTTCCAGGGAGACGTAGAAGCGGGAAGCGCCGGGGTCCCCCTGGCGCCCGGCTCGGCCCCGAAGCTGGTTGTCAATGCGCCGCGCCTCGTGGCGCTCGCTGCCGAGGATGAACAAGCCGCCCAGGGCACGCACCTCGTCGGCCTCTTTCTGGTGTTCGGCGCTGCCGCGCTCGCCGACGGGCGTCAGGCCGATGACGGGCTTGCCGCCGCGGCGGTACTCGTAGTCGTCCCCAGCCTCCTTGTGGGACTCCTCATCACTGACCATGCTGCCGCCAAGCAGGATGTCCACGCCGCGCCCGGCCATGTTGGTGGCGACGGTGACGCTGCCCTTGCGGCCGGCCTCAGCGATGATGTGGGCTTCCTTCTCGTGCGACTTGGCATTGAGGATGTTATGCGGGATGCCGTGCGTCAGGGCCTCGTCCATGCGCTCCCGGTCCTCGGAGGCGATCTCCAGCAGCTTCGCCAGGGCATCCCGGTTGGCCGGGTCGCTCATGCTGGTCGCCATGCCGAAGTGGCGGGCGGCGTCGGTGAGCTGGCTAGCCGAAAGGACCGGCAGGCTCTCGCCCTTGGCGGGGCCGTAGGGGCTGAGGCGCTGGTTCAGGATGGGACTCCACTCGGCATATTTGGCCTTGTCCAGCCCCTTGGTGTTTTCCAGCTTGTCGCGCAGCAGGTCGGTCAGGGCCAGGAGCTGCAAGCGGTCATAGCGCAGGCGGTCGGAGACGCGCTCTGACATCTCGACGCTCCGGGTCCCGACGAGGACCGGCTGCTGGCGCGCGAACAGCGTCAAGATCTCGCGGGCGATGCCGCGCAGTTTGGCTTCCTGGGACTTGTAGATGATGTCGGCGTTGTCCTGCCGGACCATCGGCTTGTTGGTCGGCACTTGGACGACGTCCAGAGCATAGATCTTGCGGAACTCGTCTTCCTCGGTCTTGGCCGTTCCGGTCATGCCGCCGAGCTTGGGGTAGAGCCGAAACAGGTTCTGGAAGGTGATCGTGGCGAGCGTCTGGTTCTCGTTCTCGATCTTGACGCCTTCTTTGGCTTCGACCGCCTGGTGCAGACCGTCCGACCAGCGCCGCCCGAACATCAGGCGGCCGGTGTTCTCGTCAATGATGACGACCTCTTCCTTGCCTTCCTCGTTCTTCTTCACGAGGTAGTCAATGTCCCGCTTGTAGACCGCATGGGCGCGCAGGGCGGCGCTGGCATGCTGCATCATGGACAGGTTTTCGGCGTCGGCGAGGTTCTGGACGCCGAGGGCGAGTTCGACGCGCCGCTGGCCGTCGTCGCTGAAGGTGGCCGTCTTCTGCTTTTCCTCGATCTTGTAATCGCGCTCTTCTTTGAGCTGCCGGATGATGCGGTCCATCTTGACGTACAGATCGGAAGACGCTTCGGCCTGGCCCGAGATGATCAGAGGCGTTCGGGCCTCGTCAATTAGGATGGAGTCCACTTCGTCCACGATGGCGAAGGTCAATTCCGGCTGGGCCAGTTCCTGGCCGGGCACGGCGAGGTTGTCGCGCAGATAGTCGAAGCCGTACTCATTGTTGGTGCCGTAGGTGATGTCGCAGTCGTAAGCCTCGCGCCGCACGCCGGCGGGCCGGGCAAAGTCGTAGCGCGGGTCCGGATGCCGGTACTCGGGGTCGTAGAGGAAGGTGCCGCCCGAGTCACCGGTCTCGGCGCTCTGCCCCTGGATGATGCCGACGGACAGCCCCAGGAAGTGGTACAGCGGCCCCATGGCGACCGCGCCGACCTTGCTCAGATAGTCGTTGACGGTGACCAGATGCACGCCTTTGCCAGTCAGGGCGTTCAAGTAGATGGGCAGGGTCGCCGTCAGCGTCTTACCTTCGCCGGTCTTCATCTCGGCGATGCGCCCGTCGTGGAGGACCATGCCGCCGATCATCTGCACGTCGAACGGCCGCATCTTCAGGGTCCGCTGGGCCGCCTCGCGGACGACCGCGAAGGCTTCTGGCAGCAGGGGGTCGAGGGCGAGATCGCAGACGGTCCGCTTTTCGTCCTTTTCGAGTTCGTCCCAGGCTTTGCCGCGCCGCTCGCACTCGGCGTCCATGATCTCGGTGACGCGGGTCTTAAACTCGTCGGTCTTGGCCTGCAAAGCCTCGTCGGTCAGCTTCTTCGTTTCGGCTTCAAGAGTGTTGATCTGCTCCGCGCGCTTGCGGTACTTGATGACGTCGCGCTCGTTGCCGTCGAACAGTTTTCTCAGGAATTCCATAATCGTTAGTCGTTGCCTCTCGCACAAAGTCGTCTGGGCGAACACAAGGTTCTCCCCCACAGCGTGTTCCGATGCCCCACATGGGACACAGGGGCTGTCTCAGGGCGCGCGAGTGGCGTGGGGGAAGGGGTTAAACGAGACCAAGGCCGCTGTCGGCGCGGCCTGGAAGATGGCGACCTGATCGACCGGCCTTGCCACCGCCGGCGCGACAAAACGCGGCAGGACGACGGGCTGCCGCCGGGCCGGCGTTTGCGCTATCTCTGCCGGGCCGGCCTTGGGGGCGGCCACTTCCACCGCCCTACCCTGCCAGACGACGCAGGCGGCGCGCATGGCACCCGGCTGGGCCAGCGGCATCAGGGTCCAGCCGGCCAGAGCGGGAGTGGTGAGGAGCAGCAGATTGAGTTGTAAAAGTGTTTGCAGGAGCATCGGATTAGTATAGCATAATAAACGCGGCAGCGCTGTCAAAAGTTTCCCGGCGGAGGCAGGTTAGAACGCCCTGCCTCCGGCTATAACTTCCGTGACAGAACAACGACAGGAGAAACTCATGAGCCAGCAAGAAAACATCAAACTACAGCAGCAGTTCGGCGAGGCCGTCAACGGCGGCAACCTGAACGCGCTCCGGGACATCGTGGCCCCGGACGCCGTGGACCACGACCCCGCCCCAGACCAGGGAGTCGGGCCGGAGGGCTTCATCAAGCTCTTCACGATGATGCGCTCCGCCTTCCCCGACCTCAAGATCGCCGTCGAGCACATGGTCGCGGACGACGACAACGTCGCCTTCGCCTACACCATCACCGGCACCCACAGCAGCGACTTCATGGGCGTTCCCGCCACGGGCCGGCAGATCAAGGCGCGCGGGATGCAGATCACGCGCTTCGAGGGCGGCAAGCAAGTGGAGCGCTGGGGTAGCTCCGATGAACTCGGTATCCTCCAGCAGATCGGGGCCGCCCCGAAGCCGGGTGCCTAGGCACCCTGGAAGACGCCGACGGGTGGAAGGGCACCCCCGTGCCTCGTTGTTTCTACCACGACGAGGCCGGGAGTCTCCACGAAATCTTCCAGCACGAATACGGGCGCGTCTGTATAGGAGGCGATGTAGGTGCGCCAGCCGTTCGCGGGAACATCGGCGACGGCGAAGCAGAGGGAGAAGCCGAGCAGGAGGTGGTCGGCGCGGCCCTTGGCGTCCGGCCCTTCGGTTCTGTCGCGGACGGCGGAGGGAACGGCCCGGCCGTCATCCGTGACCACGACCGGCGGCAGGGGCAGGCCGCACGGCCAGGCCATGGCGGCGCGGAAAACGGCGACGCCACTGAGGGGCGCGTCGGACTGGTTGAAGACGATCAGGGCGCGCGATATGTCCGGGTCGTCTGTGCCGGTGTTGATGCGCTCCGTGATGACGGCAAAGGGTGTCACTTGGGCAGTCCCCCGAAATAGAAGCTGACGGTGCCATGGTAAGAACCCGACGCGACGGCGGGCTGCCCCTGCGGGCCGCTTCTGGCCGCGCCTGCGAACTTGCTGCCCATAGCCGGGATGGCGTGGAGGAACGAGAAGCCGGCGGCGGGGAAAGGCGGGGCGGTGTTGCGCGCTTCCCGGTTCTGGGCGAACTTGGGAGTCAGCACCTGGAGGAACAAGTCATCCTGGCCCATGACGGCCGTGATTGGCCCTTCCGTGGTCTGGAACTGAACCCAGCGGACACCGCCGTAGTAGCCCTTGAACTCAGGATACTGCCAGAGGGTGTCCCCAGTGATGGTGTCATTGTAAGTGTTGGCCCACACGCCAAACGTCCCGCCCTCCTGCCGGTTCTTCCAGACACGATACGGCCCCTGCCCTTGCCAGGTCATCGCCTTGACGTCCGCCTCGGGGTAATCGAAGCTGACGCCGAAGAAGTCCTGCGGGCCGTCAAGCGCGTAATCGTAATCAAGCTGTAGCCAGCCGTTAGCGCGGACGCGCCAGCGGATCGTCTTCATGCTGCCGTTGTATGTGGCACTGATGACCGTATCGCTGCCTTCCCTATGGTGCTCAATGCTCGTCAGTGCGGCATCACCAATGGCCAGGCGTGGGCCGTTAATGAGCGAGAACGGATGCGACCCACGTCGGACCGACAGAAGCCGGCCGTCTTGTTTGCTGAACGTCACCATGAGCGCACCGCTCTTGACCTGGATGTCGGCGGCGGTCTCTGAAACCGCTGCCTTGAAGCCTCCCCGCGCAAGGGTCAGCGCGTGGAAGTCCGCCGCGTGCGCGAGCGGCCAGACCCAGGTATACAGCGCGTGCCCCGCCGGATCGTCCGCCCGCACCGCCAGCGCTTCGGCCTGACGCCAGGAGGGCGGCAGGCCCAGTGCGAGTGTCCCGTGTGCGCCAGGCAGAATGGATGCTGTCTTTGCCGTCCCCTGCGCGATGACCGAGAAGGCGGCCCCGGACACGCCGGGGGGCCGGAACCGGCGGAGCTGCCAGGTGAAGCGGCACGCGCGGGCGTTCAAGAAGTCGTACCGGTTCTCGACGGTCAGCATCCCCTCAAAGTCCGGCGGCAGCCGGCGCTCCCGGCCCTCGCGCACGACGATGGGCGACCAGACCTCTTTGATGGCGTAGTAGCTGCCTTCCTTCTCGCGGTACGGCCCGAGGATGCCGTCGGGCGCGTTGCTGCCGTGGCCGTCCAGATGCCCATCGAGGTCCACGCGCTTGACGTCTTCGTCTAGGAAGGCCCAAATGAAGCCGCCGCCGAGGACCTTGCTTTGGCGCATCACGTCCCAATAGTCCGCCAGCCCTGCCCCCGCGCCGCCGTCGTAGTTCGCGTGCAGGAACTCGGTCGGCATGAAGACCGTGGCCCCGGCGGCGAGCTTTTGGGTGCGGGCGTAGTCGGGGTAGTGGGGGTCGTCAACGTCCCGGAAGGTCCCGCCACCGGGGTGCTGGACATGGCGATGCTGGGGGTCCCAGAGCGCGAAGTCATCGTCCAGGGCCGCGTTCCAGCCGCCCTCGTTGGCGTTGTCCCAGAAGAGTATTGAAGGATGGTTCACGTCCCTTACCACCATCTCGCGGGCGAGCCGGTGGCCGGTGGGCGTGTCGTAAGCGTGCTGCCAGCCGCCCAGCTCATCCAGGACGTACAGGCCCAGCTCGTCGCAATCGTCCAAAAAGTGCTGGTCGGGCGGGTAGTGGGACATCCTTACGGCGTTCATGTTCATATCGCGCATCAGCGCGATATCCAGCCGGCTGATCTTATCGCTGGTACAGCGCCCCGAGTCGGGCCAGAATGAGTGCCGGTTGCTGCCCTTGAGGACGACATGCCGGCCGTTGACGTAGATGCCGTCGCCGGGCCGCAGCTCGATGGTTCGGAACCCGAACCGCTGCCGGACCGAATGCAGAACGACCTGTCCGTGCTTCAAGCGCACTTCGAGCTGGTATAAGTTCGGCGTCTCCGCCGTCCACTGCCGGGGGGAAGCGATCCGGGTTTGCAGGCGGATGGGCGAGGCGGCGGAAGCGATCGGCAGCGAGAACGCCGCGCCGACGGGATCGCCCTTGAGGTCCATGACCTGGGCCACTATAGTGTCGCCCGCACTGACGCCGTCGCCGTAAACGTCCACGGCGAGGCTGCCGTCTGCCCTGGCGTTGACGGCCAGGCGCTCGAGGAAGCCGACGGGGACTGCTTCTAGATAAACGGGGCGGTAGATGCCGCCGTAGTTCCAGTAGTCGCCCCGCCGCTCGGCACTGTTGATGGAAGCGTTCGCGGACTCCTCATCCACGGCCACTTCCAGCAGGTTGTCCTGACCGAATTTGACTATTTTGGTGACCTCGTACTGGAAGCGGTAGAAGCCGCCCTGATGCGTCGGTCCCGCCGACGCGCCGTTGACGCGCACGGACGTGTCGGTCATGACGCCCTCAAACGTCAGGAAAACGCGCCGCGCCGACCAATCGGCAGGGACCCAGAACGTCCGCTTGTAGCGCCCCTCCACCTGTACCTCACCGGCGGGCGGGCCGCTTTGGTAGGTGAACCTGCCGAAGCCTTGCAGCTCCCAGTTCGAGGGCACGTTGATCTTGGACCACTGGTTCGCGTGGTTTCCCGCCGTGCAATAGAAGTCCCAGGGTACGGCGTCGTCCTTGTCGTGGCCGGAGAGGTACTGAGTCTGGGTTTGCTGCGCTTTGGCGGTGGTAGAGTGGGAGAGGAGCAGAGAGGCAGCGAGGATGAAGAGGAAGACTTCTCGGATCATAGTGGCAATGTCCTTAGCCTATTGTGTTCAGTGGCTTCAGCGTGCCGGGCGAGTCGGCTCAAGGACAAAGGACAAAGGGTGGCGTCAGGCATACGCAGCCGTTTCTTGCTGACGGGGCGAAGCTCGGTCCCAGATGCACTCAAACTCTTGTGCCATGATCTTTCAGACGCGGAACTGCGGATCGGCGGTGATCTCGGCGAGCGGCGGATGCGGCTCCCAACTTAAAAAGGTGGAGGACTGGCCCTGTGTGGCGTCGGCAGAATGTACCCTGCCATCACGATACTCTTCCACTTTCCGGCGCTCGTGTCTGTCCGCATCTAGCTCGTAGTAGAGAAAGACAGGCTCGTCCGGTGCAGCGTGTATCCACTCGACGGCGACATATTCCATGAGACCCCCAGCTTGTGCCGGCTTACTCGCCGGTCCAGCGCTTGAATACCAGGGTGGCGTTGTGGCCGCCGAAGCCGAAGGAGTTAGAAACGGCGATGTCCACCTGCTGCTCGCGCGGCTTGTTGGGGACGAAGTCCAGATCGCACAAAGGGTCGGGAGTGTCGAGGTTCATGGTGGGCGGCAGGACACCCCGCTGCAAGGCGAGGGCGGTGGCGATGGCCTCGATGGCACCCGCCGCGCCGAGCAGGTGGCCGGTCATGGACTTGGTGGAAGAGACGGCCAGCTTATAGGCGTGGGCGCCGAAGACGGTCTTGATGGCCTGGACTTCCAGCAC
>JANOOM010000463.1:0-2075 GCA_031421335.1 Armatimonadota bacterium | reverse complement strand
GGGCCACGGCGAGCGGCTTGTCCAGTGAGCGCCAGAGGGCAAGGCTCTCCTCCAACAGTGGCCGGGCGGCCTCAAAATCGCCCTGGACCATCAGCGCGCCGCCCAAGTTGTTGAGCGAGGCGGCGGTCCCGCGCGCGTCCCCGATGCGCCGCCAAAGGTCTAAAGTGCGCCGGTTCATTTCCAAAGCCCGCGCCGTTTCGCCTTGCACCCGATACAAAACGGCCAGGCCGTTCCAGGCCCGCGCCTCGACCTCGGTCCCCATCACCGGCGCACGCGCCAGAGTCCGCTTCAGCCACTCCTGCCCTTCGGCGAGGGGGCCGCGGATGGACCAGAAGCGCCACAACGCCCCGGCCACGCGCAGGCCAAGCTCGGGGTCCTGTTCGGGGCGGTCGTACCACTCCAGCGCGGCCAGGATGTTGCCGCGTTCCACTTCCACCGAGTCCAGTCCCGCTTTTGCTTGCGGCCCTTGCATCAGGATCTGCTTTTTTTCGACCAGATCGAGGAAAAACTGTGCGTGCCGGTGCCGCATGTCGTCGGCCCCGGTCTCGTTTTTCTGCTCGGCGGCGAATTCGCGCAAAGACTCCAGCATGCGGAAGCGCATGGAAGCGCCCTCGTCCACTTCTTCCGCGAGGATCAGTGACCGCTCGCGCAGGCGCTGTAATGCTTCCAGAGTTCCCGGCTGCGCGCAGACCGTTTCCGCCGCCTCGGCCGTCCAGCCGCCCCGGAAGACGGACAGCCGCGTCCAGAAGTCGCGCAGGTCGGGCGGCAGCAGGTCGAAGCTCCAGGCGATGGCGGCGTGCATCGTCCGGTGGCGCTTGACTTGATCCGTCTTGCGGCTGACCAGCGCCGAGGAATGCTCGTCCAGCCGTGCCAGGGCCTGGGCGGGCGTCAGGACGCCGGTCCAGGCCGCCGCCAGTTCCAGGGCCAGCGGCAGTCCCTCCAGCCGGTCACACAGCGCGCCGACCGCGTCGGCGTTCCGTACCGTGACTTGGAAGTCCGGCCGCACCGCCTGAGCGCGGTCCACATAGAGCTGCACGCCGGCGTATTCCATGAGCCGCTCCGGCGGCGCGGCGCGCAGCGGCGTGGGGAGGGGGGCCAGCGGGAAGACGCGCTCGCCGGGCAGGTGCAAGGGCCGGCGTGAGGTGACGAGGCAGCGCAGGCCGGGCAGGCGTGTCAGCAAGGTCTGAATGATTGGGGCGGCCCCGTCGGCGATCTGCTCCAGGTTGTCCAGGACCAGCAGGGCGGGCGCGTCGGCCAGCGCGCCCACGATCTGGTCCAGAGGGGAGTCACCTCCGAGTTCTGTCAGGCGGAGGCTCATTGAAACCGCGCCGGGCAGGAGCGGCGCGGACAGGGCATCCGCCAGAGGGACAAAGCACACCGGACCGGGGAACGTCTCCGCGAGTCGCCGTGCCACTTCGGTGGCGAGGCGCGTCTTGCCCGCGCCGCCCGGCCCGGTCAGAGTGACCAGCCGCGTTTCGCCGCCGGCCAGACACCCGAGCAGCGCTTCTTGTTCCGCCTGGCGGCCGAAAAATCGCGTCCAGGTGAGCGGCAGCGCGCGCAGCGGCGCGGCATTCTCTGAGATGGGTGGTGCGGAAGGCGGTACTGGGAGAGGTGCCGGAGGTACAGGCGCCGTGGGTCGAGCGGCACGGGCCGCCGCGGCGGCCTGCCGCGCTTCTTCGGAGGGCGTCACCCCCATATCCCGCGCCAGCAGGCGCTCCATCCGGTCGAACTCGCGCAGCGCCTGAGCGGGTTCGCCCGCACGGACCGCGAGGCGCATCAATGAAAGATAGCCGCGTTCTTCGAGAGGGTCGGCGGCGATCAGAAGGTCCGCGCATTCCCGCGCGTTTTTGCAATCCCCCAGCGCCTCCCAGATTTCCAGGAGTTGTTCCAGCGCTTGCCTATACTGGGTCGCCAGCGCCTCCCGCACGCCCAGCGTCCAGTCGTCATAAGCCCCCGGAAGGAACTCCCCGCCGTTGGCGGCGACCGCCCTGCCGAGGCGGTCCGCCCGCGCGGGCGGCGGCTCCTCGCCGGGCGGCGGGCGCAGTGCCGCTTGGAAGGCGGCGACGTCGGTGGTG
>JANOOM010000462.1:0-6051 GCA_031421335.1 Armatimonadota bacterium | reverse complement strand
CCTTTACGCCGCCTGGATGGGCCTGGAAGCGCCCCTGGTCCTCGCAAACCTTGGCATCGAGTCGTTCGGCGGCCGGTCGGCGGAGCAGATCCGGGCTATCGCCGCCAAGGCGGCCCTGTTCTCCGTCCGCGACGCCCAGAGCCTCGCCTACGCCGAGGAGGCTCTGGGGGCGGGCGCCGTGCTCTGGGGGGCGGACACCACCTACCTCAGCCCGGTCGAGGTGCAGCGCCGGCCGGTCGCGGGCCGCGTCGGCGTGAACCTGTGCGGCCCCGAAGTCGAGGACCATTCCAGGGACTATTCCCTGGACCTCGTCCTGGAGGGCCTGAGGGCACTCCAAGCGGCGGGGCACACGCTGCACGCGGTCGCGTTCTCGCACGGCGCGGCGCATTCGGACCTCCCGCACTGCCGACGGGCAGACCCGGACTGCCCGCCCCGCTTCTCGACCGGGCCGTATCAGCAGTCCGAGTTCTTTGTGGGGATGCGCTTCCATAGCGTCCTGCTCGCCCTGCAAAACGAGGTGCCCGTGATCGCCGTCAACTACTCCGGCAAGGTCCGGCGCCTGATGCGGGAATACGATCTGGAAGACTTCTGCCTGGAGCCGGACGACCCCACGCTCCCTGGAAAGCTCGCCGTGCTGGCGCAGGCGGTGGGCGCGGCGCCTGTCGCCGAGAAGATGCGGGCCGGGAACGAGCGCGCTCAGGCGCGGCTCGTGCCCTTCAAAGACGCACTGGGACGGATCATCGGGAAAGCGGGTGGCGACAAATGACTCCTGTTCTGGAGCGCATTTTGAGGAAAGCCGGTGTGCGCGCGCGCACCAAGCAGCAGAGCGAGACCGCCTTCTGGCGGGGCTACTACGAGGCCGCCGCCGAGCCGAGCGCCGCCGCCTTCTTCGGGGCGCTCGGGTTGGGGCCGCCGGATGCGCGCGCGGGCTTTGCCGAGCTTGAAGCAGGGTGGCCCGGCGCGGACCGGGCGGAGCGGCTAGTCGAGATTGGCCGGACGCTCACATCCGCGCGCTACCGAGACGACCTCCAGATCGGGGCGGCGACGCTGGCGGGCGAGACCGTCCTGGACCTCGGCTGCGGGCCGCTGGGCGCGCTGTGCTGGTTCGAGGCCGGCGCGCGTGTCGGCGTGGACGAGCTGACCCGCGAGTACCAGGAGATCGGGTTCCCGCTCGGGCGGCAGCCGATGCTCTATGTGCGCGGACGGGCGGAAGACCTGCCCTTCCCGAGCGGCCAGTTCGACGCGGCCCTGAGTGTCAACGCCCTGGACCATGTGGAGCGCTTCGAGGCCGCCATCGCCGAGGTCGCCCGCGTGCTGAGGCCGGGTGGGCGCGCTTTCCTCGGCATGAACTACCAGGACCGCCCGACGGACTGCGAGCCGGTCCTGCTCAACGACGGGCGGGTCGAGGCGGCCCTGGCCCCCTTCTTCTCGTTCCAGAAGAAAGGCGGCGAGCGCACCGACTTTGGCTACTCCAAGAACTGCTATCACGGCGTCCGTCTCTCATGACCACACAGCCCATGACCGTATTCAAGCGCATTCTGAACTGGCTCTCCCCCGTCCAGATTCTCGAAAGGCGGCAGGGCCGGACAGCCCTGGTGGCGGCGCCTGAGGGCCTGTTCAGCCGCAGCGAGAACATCGTATTCGAGCACCACCACATAGACGGGCACGAGGAGACGCTGCGCGTGACGCTCGCGCGCCTGCAGTCCGCCGGGTATCAGGTGCGCCGGCAGGGCCAGCTGGTCTGGGCCACTCGGGCGCAGGGGGGACAAGAGCCATGAACTTGGGGCAGAGTATCCGGCGGCTGGCGGGTGGGGCGGCCCGGCGCGGGGCGCGCCGGTTCCGGGCCGCGCAGCGCTCCTTCCACCGGCTGACGCAGGCCCGTTCGGGGGACGCTCTGTCCCCCCCCGCCCGCGCCCTCGCCTGGCTGCGCGCGGGCGAGCTGCCGGCGGGCGGCATCCGCGTCCACTCGGGCCACACGGCGGCGTACCCCGAAGTCACTGGGTACATCGTCCCCACGCTGCTCGACTACGGCGACCGCGCCCTGGCAGCGCGGCTGGTCCAATGGCTGGTGCGGGTCCAGCGGGACGACGGCGCGTTCGCCGACCCGGACTGGGGCAAGCCCTACCTTTTCGACACTGGCCAGGCACTGCGCGGCCTGCTGGCGGGCCTGGCACTCGTCCCCGAATCCCGCGAGGCGGCGCGGCGGGCGGCCGACTACCTCTGCGACCGGACCCTCGAAGGGGGGCGCGGCGGGTTTCAGCTGAACTACGCCGACGGCGCGACGGGGGACATCTCGGAGGGCATCCACCTGTACGTCCTGCCCGCCCTGGTGCAAGCCGCCGGGGCGCTGGAGTCGCCCCGATACCGCGAATGCGCGCAGCACTGCCTGGCCTTCTACCGCGGCGCGGGGGACGCCCTGCGCGTCGGAGACCTGACGCACTTTCTGGCGTACCAACTGGAAGCCCTGATTGACCTAGGGGACGCCGAGGCCGCCCGCCCCGTCCTGGACGACCTGCGGGCGCAGCAGGCCCCGGACGGGTCCGTCCGCGCCTCAGCGGGGGCGCGGTGGGTCTGCGCGCCCGGCCTGGCGCAGCTCGCTATCTGCTGGTACAAGATCGGCCAGTGGGAGCCGGCGGACCGGGCGATGGCCTGGCTGGAGGCGCACCAGGAGCCGTCCGGCGGCTTCCTCGGCGGCTATGGGCCGGGGGCGACTTACTTCCCCGAGGCGGAGCTGTCCTGGGCCGCCAAGTTCTACCTCGACGCCCACCGGCTGCGCGTCCGCGCCTTTTTCGAGCGCAGTGCCGCCGAGTTCCCCGACACCATCCCCGTCGAAGACGGTCGGGTGCAGGCGCTGCTGGCCGCGCTGCCGCCGGCGGCGCGGGTGCTGGAGGTCGGCTGCGGCAAGGGCCGCTTCCTGCGGGCCATCCGTGAGGCCCGCCCCGAAAGCGAGTGCGCCGGGGCGGACATCTCCCCGGCCATGCTCGCCGGCCTGCCGCCCGGCGTCGCTGGCCGGGTCGGCTCCCTGGAGTCGGTCCCGTGGCCGGCGGACTCGTTCGGCCTGGTGTTCTCGGTGGAGGCGGTCGAGCACTCGGCCAACCCCGAGGCCGCCGTCGCCGAGATGATCCGCGTCGCCGCACCGGGGGGCCGCGTCCTGATCATAGACAAGCCGCAAGCGCAGTGGGGGCGTCTGGAATGCCCGCCGTGGGAGCGCTGGCCGGACCGGCGCGGCCTGAGCCGCCTGCTCGAACTCGGCTGCGACGAGGTCACGTCCGGCCCGGTCGGCTACGACGGTAATCCCGCCACGGACGGCCTGATGGTCGTCTGGCAGGGGCGGAAACGCGCGTGACCTTGGCGTACCACAAAGCCAGCGACGCGCCGCTCGTCAGCATCATCCTGCCGACCTTCAACCGCGCCGGCCGCCTGGCCGGGGCAATCGAGTCCTGCCTGGCCCAGACCTACCCGAGCATCGAGGTCGTCGTCGTGGACGACGGCTCCACCGACAAGACCCCCGCCGTCCTGGCGGAGTTGAGCGCGCAGGACCCGCGCGTCCGCGCCTTGCACCAGCCAAACGCGCGGCTGCCCCGCGCGCTCAACGCGGGCTTCCGAGCGAGCCTGGGCGAATACCTGACCTGGACCAGCGACGACAACACCTACGCCCCGGACGCCATCGCGCTGATGGCGGCGGCCCTGGATGCAAACCCGGACGTTGGGCTTGTCTACTGCGACTATTTGGAGGTCGCCGACGGCGGCGGCGAGTCGCACGGCGTCCACCTGCCGGAACCCACACTGCTACCAAGCCAGAACTGCGTCGGGGCCTGCTTCCTGTACCGGCGCGCGGTCTACGAGGCGGTGGGCGAGTACGACCCTGATTTGTTCCTGGCCGAAGACTACGATTACTGGCTGCGGGTCGCAAAGAGGTTCCCGCTGCTCCACCTGCCCGACGTCTGCCCCTACCGCTACGGCACCCACCCCGGCAGCCTGACCGTCCAGCGGCAGGCTGCCGTCCGGCTCGCCGCCGTCCGCGCCCGCCTCAAGAACGCTTCCCCAGGATGGCCACGCCTGCATGCGTTCCTGGCGTCGCGCGGCGTCGCCGCCGAGGCGGCCCTGGAAGCGGGGCGACCGGGCCGGGCCGCCGTTTATGTGCTCGGCTACGCCCTCTGCCGCCCCTGGAACCCTTACGGGTGGTCCCTGCTAGGGCGGTGCCTGCGCGCCCTCGGCGGGCGATGAGTGCGCGGATAAGTCAGCGGCATCAGGCCGGCCGGCCAGCAGGGCGATCTCCCGCCAGAGAGCGGGCGCCTGCCGTGCCGCCGTGAAGTGTTCCAGCACCCGCGCCCGCCCGCTCTTTCCCAGGGCCAGGCGCCGGGCGGGGTCAGCGGCAAGGGCTGCGACCGCCTCGGCCATCAAGGCGGGCGAGAATTCGGCAATGACGACGCCGGCTTCCCCGACCTCATCGCGCGCCCCGCCGCTGCCCGCGAAGCAGACCACCGGCTTTTCCAGCAGCATGGCTTCCAGCACGACCAACGGGAACGAGTCCTGCCATGAAGTCATGGCGAAGACGTCGAAGAGGGCGTAATAGTCCAGCGGGCGCATCGTGAAGGGCACGAACTCGGTGTCGCCGGTCAGGCCCAGCTTGCGCGCCATTTCCTTGAACTGCCAACCCTCCTCGTCTTCGGACGTGCCCACCCAGACGAACCGGACGCGGCCCGGCCCGAGCCGCTTCTTGAGGGCGGCGGCCACCAAAAGCCACAGCTGCGGCCCCTTGACCCAGCTCGGCACGCCCGCCCCGCCCATCACGAACGGGGCGCCCTCCACCCCGGCGGGCGCCGGGGCGAGCAGTGGGAACTCCTCGACGAAGGCAGGCACGACGCGGACTTTGGCCGCCGGCACACCGAACCGCTCGGTCAGGGCCTCCGCCACGGCTTCGGAGACGGCGACGTAGAGGTCTGGCAGCCCCAGCAGTAGGGCGGGCGCGTCGCGCGCCATCGGGTGCAGGAAGCTATCCAGCTCATGCACATGCAGGAGGACCGGGACCGGCGGCAGATCCAGCCGCTTGGCCGCCAGCAGGCCCACCACGCTGTTGATGTAGATCACGTCCGGCTTCCAGCGCCGGATGCCCTGCGACCAGAGCCGCGCCTTGCCCAGACTCAGGAACCGGTGCGCGAGAAACAACAGCAGGGCACGCGGTGTCGGTATCCCCCCCGGCCACCGGTAGCTCACCAGGGTCCGCACCGGCCCCAGGCGCCGGGCGCGCTCGGCCAGCGGCCCGCCGTGGTAGGTGATGGTCCGCACCTCGGCCCGGTCCCCGAAGTGTTCAAACGCGGTGACGGCCACCTTGGGCGCCCCCGTGGGCGAAAGGTCATGCAGCAGCAGAAGCACCTTGATTTTACGCATTGTGCTATATTATACTGTATTAGCCAACGGCAGGGCCGCAATCTGCCTTGTGGTGCAGGGGACAAAAA
This sequence comes from Armatimonadota bacterium, assembly GCA_031421335.1. Classification (GTDB taxonomy): domain Bacteria; phylum Armatimonadota; class Armatimonadia; order Armatimonadales; family Capsulimonadaceae; genus JANXMY01. Next base: position 592 of record JANOOM010000462.1, on the reverse strand, counting down.
CATCGAAGCAAATCAGGAAGAAGCGTTTGTTCGTGCCTTCATCGTGCCGGAGAAGCGGGATCGCTGCTTGTCAATCCTGGCGAATCCAAGGCGTCGCGTGAAAATCCTCGGTGAACTCTACCACGATCTCGGCACCATCGCAGCCAGGACGACCAAGATTGAGGACCGCGACCATGGCCCGGAGGTTGTCGAAAAACTCCTCAAGCAGAAAGGAGCGGGCGCGACATGTTACCTCATCTCGCCGGAAAGGGACCTGGACCAGCAAGAGATGCCGCTGCGTGAAGCGCTGGACAGGCTCATTCTGACCGATGGCGTTGCCGTCGCCTGCTGCGTCCCTGGCCGCCTCGCCTACTACAAGGCCGAACTCACGCAGTACATCCTGGAACATAAGCCGGAAGCGCCCTAGCCGCGCGCGGCCCGCAGAGAAAGATTCCCCGTGGCCGACGCAAAGTTCACCGTCATCATCCCCTCCTACAACGGCGGCGACTACCTCAAAGAGTGTGTCGCCGCCGTGCGCGCACAGACGTTCACGGACTTCACCCTGGCCGTGCTGGACGACGGCAGCACGGACGGGTCTTTGGAGTGGCTGGCG
>JANOOM010000461.1:0-2650 GCA_031421335.1 Armatimonadota bacterium | reverse complement strand
CCTTGTCGGTCCATCACCGTCGCGCCTTCCCAAAGGTCCTCGAAAGAGGCAACTCCGTCCGGCTCCCCGACCAGGTCTACTTCGCCGGCGTCCGTTTCCAGCGTCATATTGATTGACATCTGTAGGGTCCGCAAATCCCAGAAGAACGGCAGTCCCGCAGGCGCACCGCGCACACGCGGATGGAAGGGGGCGAGGGCACGCACGAGAGCTTCCAGGTTCTGTGGATCGCGGGCGAACGCAAAATCAATGTCGTCGGTGCTGTGCGCCGCCCCTTGCAGCCGCATGGCGATCCCGCCGATGATGACGGACCGCAGGCCGCTCGCGCCTAATGCCGCGATGATCCGCTGAAAGTCGTTGTCCGGTTTCATACCGTCCTCCCTGAAAAATGGGCGTCCGCGCTCCATCTTTTCCAGCCGCTCCCAAGGCGAAAGGCGCAGATTTTGGCGCAGCAGAGAAACGTCCACACCATTCTCGTCCTGCTCCCCGAAGCCGCGCGTGTACGCCTGCCACTGCGCCCACTGCTCCTCAGTCATGCCAAGCCGGTCCGCCGGCGGCGCGGGCTGTGCCTCTTTGCTCATGGCATGATTGTACCTTGCCGCGTGTCCGAGACATGGGAAACGGCCTTGAGAGCGGGCCACTGGCCCGCAGGGATGCGCTTGACGTGGCCGTCCAGGAACAGCAGGAAACGGTGGGGCATGACAGAATCCTCCGGGGCAGGTTGCTTGCTTGGTTATACCCTAGTTTTCGGACGCAAACAAGTCCGGCGCAAAGCCGAGGGCCGCCAGCAGCAGGTTCCAGCGGGCGACCGGCAGGCTGCCGCCGGAAGCCTGGTCGTGGCCCTGGCCGAAGTTGCCCTCGCCGGGCGGCAGCGGGACGGAGCGCAGGAATTCGAGCACGTTCACGCCCCGAGCGCCGCGGGCGGAGAAGTTGACGCGGCCCGGCAGGTAAGCGTCGTTGGCGGCGATGACGATGAACTTAGGCAGGCGCGTCCGCCAGATCTGGGCGACGAGCGGGTGGATCTGGCACGGGGACGAGGCGCGGATGAGCGCGACCTGGCCGCTGAAGACGGGCGCGGCCTTTTTGGCTTCTTCCATGGCGGCCTTGACCTCCTCGCGGGCATCGCGCAGGGTCTGGACGTCGGCGCTCTGCGAGTTGACCAAGTCGCGCGGGTCGGCGTGGGCGAGCAGGGCGCGGGCCGCCGCCTGGGGGTTGTAGCGGGCGGCCCGGCGGGCGGCGTTGAGCAGGGCGACAGCCTCTTTTAAGTATTTGGCCGTGTAGCGCTTCTTGGCCTCGGCCAGCATCGCAAACGGGGCCGCGTCGCCTAAATCGCCCATCAGGCCGATGGCGGCGACCCAGTCCAGGTCGGACATGTCGGTCATCGGCGCGAACAGCTCCCAGGTCAGCAGGGCCGTCGTCGGGATGGGGTCCCAGGCGTAGGCGCTGACCAGGGTGTCGCCTGATGGGGCGCCGCCGGGCCGGTGATGGTCCACGAAGCAGGTGGGGATGCCGGGCAGGACGGGTTCGGGCTGGCTGCCAAGGTCCAGCACAAACAGCCGGTCCGGGTTCGCGTCTTGGAGTGTTCGCCGGTTGCCCTCGCTCCACGCGGAGCGCTGACGGTCGGGCAAAAGCCGCTGGATGTTGGAGAAGCCCATCCGCTCCAGGCCGCGCTGCCACAAGACGCCCGCTGAAAGCCCGTCGGCGTCCGAGTCGTGCAGAGCGACGGCGGCGGCATCGCGCGGGAGCGGCGCGACGAAGGCGGAAAACGCCGCGCGGGCGGATTGTAGGTCGGGAGTCGGGTCGGGGATCAGGTCAGAGGTCATCGGCCGCGTCTCCTTCGGTTTCGGCCAGGCGCCGAACCGTCTCCAAGGTGTCTACCTCGCCGGCGGGCTTGTCGGGGCGCAGGCGCAGAATGCGCGGGAAGCGCAGGGCGTAACCGCTCTTGTGGCGGCTGGATGCCTGGACGCGGTCGAAGGTGATTTCCAGCACGCGCCCCGGCTCGACGGTCCGCACTTTGCCGTGGGCGAACTCTTGCAGCGTGTGCGCCTTGCACCAGTCGGACAGTTCCTGCGTTTCTAGATCGGTCAGGCCTGAATAGGCTTTGCCGACGTTGAGCAGCGTCGGATCGGTCTCGCTGGCGCGGACGGCGAACGTGAAGTCCGACAGGAACCGGCTGCGCCGGCCTTCCCCCACCTGGGCCGCCGTGATGACGACGTCGAGGGTCGCCAGGGCGCGCTTAATTTTCAGCCAGTCGCGCCCGCGCCGGCCCGGTTTGTAGGGCGAAGCAGGGTCTTTGACCATCAGGCCCTCGTTGCCGCGCATGCGGGCGGCGTCGAAAGCGGCGTCCAGGGCGGCGGTGTCGGTGAACAAGGCGGAGGCGGCCACTCGCACTCCCCCTCCCTCGACAGCGGGCAGCGCGTCCAGGACGGCCCGGCGGGCGGAAAACGGCTCTTCGATGAGTACGCGGCCTTCAGCATAGAGGGCGTCATAAGGAACAAAGGCGACCGGAACCTCGCCTCGCAGGGCGTCCGTCAGCGTCTTCCGGCCCAGACGTTTTTGGAGCTGCAAGAAGGGCAAAGTCAGGTCGCCCAAGACGGGGATGATCTCGCCGTCGAGGATGAGGCCGGGGGAACCCCTCCCGGCTCGTTCCTCG
>JANOOM010000460.1:0-7229 GCA_031421335.1 Armatimonadota bacterium | reverse complement strand
GCGGCGTCAATGTCATCGCCCCCGGGTTCGTCGCCGGCGAACGTGACGGCCTGGGACTCGAACGCAGGGCGGGCGAGGGCGGTCGGGGCGGGGCTGGTGTCGAAGCCGGCCAGGATGTCTTCGACGTCGGCGGGGTCGCTGATGGCGCGGGCCGGTGGCGGGGCCGCACTGCGGCTCGGAGGCGGCGGGGGCGAGACCAGGGGGGCCTCGGACGCGGGGGCGGCGTCAGCGACCTCGGCGGAGCGGGCGGGCAGGTCAAGCCCGGTGATAGCGGCAAGCTCGCGGCCTTCCCCCCAGAGGAAGAAGCGCGTGGTGCGGGCGCGGACGAAGGCGCGGAAGGTGCGGACGTCGGTGGCGACGATCTTGTTGTCGAAGACGTCGTAGACCGAGGCGCGGCGGGGCAGGCTGATGGTGCGCTGGCCGGTTGAAGTGCCGTGGATGGTCAGGGAGCCGTCTGCCCCGGCGTAGACGATGTCGTCTTGGGTGTCGTAGACGGGGACGTTGGCGTAGGCGTATAGCCCACGCAGCATCTCCATGGTCAGGTAGGGGTCGCCGAAGAAGACGGACTTCCAGCCGGCCTTGTGCTCACGCGTGGCGAGCGAAGTGGCGCCGGTGGCGGCGTACTCAGCTACGACGGTGGCCTGCGGATCGGAAACGGCGTAAAGGGGGTTCAGGATCTCGTCCTGCCCGATTTTGCGCGTGTTGCGGATGCGATCGGTAATGGGGTGCTTGGCCTCGGAAAGCAGGCTCCCGCCGCGCGAGTTCCAGGGCTGGGGACGCAGCGCAAGGCCGACGACCTCGCCGACGTCCTCAGTGGTGGGGCCGTTCTCGTCGAAGACGCCGGGCGCATAGAGCCAGGCCAGGGTCTTGCCGGACTTTTGCAGATTCTCGCGGATGGCGGTGCGCTCGTCAGTGGTCAAGCGCAGGGCATTCACGAACAAGTACAGCTTGGCGTCGGGGAAGTCCGGGCGCGTGACGTCTGACTGGAGATAAAAGCCGACCGAGGCGCCCGCCCGGAGCAGGAGGTCGCGCGTGCGGCCCACGAGGTGTGTGCCCAGCCCGTTAGCGTCGTTCTTCAGGAAGCGCAGCGAAGATTCGTCCACCAGGACGGCGACGTCGGGGGTTGGGGGCGGGTTCGGGACCAGCCGGCCCCAGCGCTCGGCTTGGGCGGTCAGGCCGCCCAGCTCGCGCCAGATATCGGGCGAGTTGAGCCAGCCCTGACCCCACAGGTCCATCCAGGTGACGCCCGCGCGGTGGGCGAGGGCGGACCCAAAGTGGCGCTGGTGGATGGCCTGGGTGTCGGCCCCCGAGGCGATCTTGGGGTTGTAAGTGTCTTCGGTCTCGGCCTCGGCGAGAAATGTCTTGGTGTCGTCCTCGACCAGCCATAGCTTACCATGCAGGGCGACCGAGTCGATGGGCGCGGGGAAGGCGGCAGGGCTGCCCGCGGCGCGGCCCGCATAGGAGTTCGGCCCGGCGACGATGTCTATGTGCGGCGACTGGAGCAGTTTCCCGAGGGCGAGGTGGCCCGAGTCGTTGCGCCCGGCGAATTCCAAAATGTAGCCGTAGGAAGCGGCGACGATCATGCGGCTTTGGGAGAAGGTCTTGATGGCCTCGGCCAGCCCGGCGATGATGCCGGCGGCCAGTTCCGATGAGAACTGAGCGTAGTCGGGCCAGCGTCCTTCACGGCGGGACGCGTAGAGGGGGGTGTCGGTCTTCTTGACAGGGGCGGTCTTGCCCGACCAGACCGGGACGGCGGCGTCCTCCCAGGTGACCTGGGCGTCGTGCCAGGCGGAGCGCAGGGCGTGGGGGGCCTGGTACTTGGCGTGGAGCCAGTTCTGGAAGGCGACGGTGTTGGGCAACGACAGGTCGTAGCCGGATTCGGCGTCGGTGAACCACTCGCCCCGGTCCAGGTGGAATCCGAGGACGCGGTCGCCGCCGGGTGTGGAGGGATCCGCGAAGTGGGCGATCAGGGCTTCCAAAGCGTCCACGCAGTCGGCCCAGAACTCCGTCGAGGCGAGCGACACGTCGCCCTCCTCGCCGCCGGCATAGCGGGCCATCTGGTCGGTGTGGGTGCGCGCCCAGTAGTTCGTGGGGAAGAACTGGAGGCGCGGCAGGACATACCCCTCGGGGTCGGCAGACAGGACCTGCTGGATGAGGGCATCAATGGCCCCAAACGAGCGGTCACCGTAGGTGTTCCGCAGGGGCAGGTACATGACGCCGGAAAACAGGTGGACGCCATTCGCCGCCGCCGCGCGGATCTGTGCTTCTACGGTTTCGCTGTCGGGGGCGGCCTCGGCGTTGACGAAGAAGAAGTAGGGCGCGTATTCCTTGCGTCCGGCGGGGCCGCTGACCGAGATCTGCGGCAGGCCACGCCCTTCGCGGCGGACGGAAGCCGTCAAGCGCGGGGCAGCATCGGCGCGCGCGGGCGGCAAGACGGGCGGGACGATGGGCGGGGCGTAGAAGACGGGCGCGGCGGGCGGCGGGTAGGCGAGGAGTGTGTCGTCCTCGTCTTCCTCGGGGGGGGCGACCGGCTCGACGACGGTGTCGTCGAGGATCAGGCCCGCCCCGGCGGCTTCCAGCATTTCGGTGGTCAGCTCGTCGTTCCCGCCCCGGCGGCGGCGGGAGCGGCGCGGGCGGCGCCCACGCTTGTCGGCGTCATCAGCGGCCTCACCGGAGACCTCTTCGTCAGCGGGTTCTTCCTCGACGGGGGCTTCCACATCGGGCAGTTCCAGGGCCGGGGGTGCGGGCGGTGTGCCGGAGGATTCCGCGGCGCCGCCGCGGCGGCGTCCGCGCCGCCGGGACGTCCTGGCCCCCTCTTGCGGCGCTTCTTCGGCGACGGGGGCGGTGACCTGGGACGTCTCTTCGACGGCTTCTTCGGTTTCCTTGGGCGTTTCCGTGAGGTCGGCGGCAGGTGCCTCGGCCACGCGGGGCTGCCCCCGGCGGCGGGAGGGGGGCCGGGCGGTGGAGGTGGGGGCAGCCTCGGCGGCGGGCGCCTCAGTCGGGCGGGGCTGGCCCCGGCGGCGCGTGGGGGCGGCGGACGTGGCCGGGCCAAGGGGAGCGTCTTCGGGGATGGGCGCGGCAGTCGTTTCCACGGGCGGCGCTTCGGGGGCGCTGGTGCGCCGCCCGCGTCGGCGGGAAGTCGGTGCTTCGGCGGCGGGAGTCTCCGGCGCGGCGGCTTCAAGTGCGGGCGCCTCGGCAGCGACCGGCTCGGCGGCGGGCGCTTCCGGGGTGGCCGTGCGTCGGCCACGGCGGCGCGGGGCAGGGGCTTCCGTCCCGGCGGCTACGGGCGTCTCGGCTACGGGCGTCTCGGCGGCAGGCACCTCGGCAGCCACCTCAGCGGCTGCGGGCATCTCGGCGGCGGGTGCCTCCGTGGCGGCGGTGCGCCGGCCCCGACGGCGCGCGGGCGCGGTTTCGGCGGGCGCTTCGGCGGCGTCCGGCACGGCTTCCGCGGGCACTTCGGCGGCGGGGAGGCGCGTGCCGCGCCGCCGGGTGGGCTTGGCGGGTGCGTCCTGTATGGGGCTGGAAAGGGCGGCGTCGTTCGTGACGGCGTTCTGCGAGGAGTCCTCGGGAGAAGGCGCGTCCGAGGCCACCGGCGGCGTCTCGACCGACGCCGCATCGGGGGCGGGGGTCTCAGACGCCGGGGTGCGTCGTGTCCTGGGCATGATAATTTTAATCTCCGTGCGTGAAAATGGCGCGTCTACGCTGACGCTGATACCATTATACTGGATTCCGGCCTTTCTGTCAAAGGCCGCGTTATTTCGCACGACTTGTCAGGGCTTGTGGCTGGCAGACGTGCAGAATCCGTGGTATTCTAGAGGAAGACCGGAGAAGCCGAATGAATGAATTCACGCGCTGACACCGGACCTGTCCAGGGACAGAAGAAAGAGCGAAGGGCCGGAGGCACGGCCCCTGAGACCCGTTCCTGAAAACCGTCCCCTTATCTTTCACAGACGCGGGGATCGGGCGCACCAACACGGACGCGGGGGGCGGGCGCGGCGAGTGAATAAATTCGCTCGCTCCGCTCGGATTTGTCCAAGGGACAATGGAGCAGGTTCCCAGAGGCGTATGTCCGGGGCCGTTCTTCTGTCCCCTGGACAGGTCTCAAGCAGCGAGTGATTTCAATCACTCGTCCGACACCCGCCTGCGCCTGCCACGATTTAGTCTCACAACAACCGTTGCAACTTTTCGCGCGACGGCGGGTCAGAGGAGATGGGAGGGGACCTTCATGGTGCATCCGGGCGAATACGCGCACTGGTACTATTTGGTCTATCTGCTGCCGGGCGGGGTGGCCCTGCTTCTGTTGCTGCTGTCGGTACTGGGCGGGGGGACGCACCACGCGCATCACGTCGCGCCTCATGCCGGGCTTCACGTCGCGCCTCATGCCACGCCTCATGCCGGGGCGGGGCATGGGCTGGGGCACGGGTCCGGGCATGAGCAGGGGCATCACGAGGCGGCGGGCCGGGCGTCGTTCCTGGGGGCGTTTTTTGGGATCGGGCGCGTGCCCCTACCGCTGGTCTGGGGGAGCTGGCTCCTGGGCTGGGGGCTGTTCGGGTTCTGGGGGACGCAGTTCTGGGAGCAGCACGGACACGCGGCGTTCCTGATGCCCGCATTCCTGACAGCCCTGGCGGGGGCGGCTTTGACGGGGAAGGCGACGGTAGCGGCGGCCGCGCGCTTGATGCCGCGCGAAGCGTCGAGCGCGGTCGGCACGGTCGGGCTGTGCGGGCTGACCGGGACGGTGGCCTTCGCGACAGACGACGCGCGCGGGCGTGTCCATGTCTATGATGCGTTTGGGACCCTGCATGACGTGTCGGCGCGCGCCGCGCCGGGGTCCGACCGGATCGCGCGGGGGCGCCGCGCCCTGGTGACGGATTACGACGCCGCGCGGGACCAAGTCATCGTGGAAGAGGCCCCGTAGGGGCGCAACATACTAGCGGCGAAAGAAGACGCCGGGGAGAAAGAGGGCGGCCACGGGGAGAAAGAGGGCGGCCACGGGGTGCCGCCCCTACCGCCCGAGAGACGTAGGGGCAGGCCCCCGTGCCTGCCCTTCGACCGCCCGAGAGACGTAGGGGCAGGCCTCCGTGCCTGCCCTTCGACAAGGAGAACAAGATGGCAATCGCACTACTGCTGGTGGGCGTGGCCCTGATGATCGGGCCGGCGTTTCTGCCGGGCCTCGGGTTTCTGATGAAAGCCGTGGTCAGCGGCGTCGGACTGATCCTGTTCCTGGCCGGCCTTTTCGCGACGATCATCACCGCCCTCTGGCGGAAGACGTCGGCGGACGAGGCGTTCGTCATTACGGGCGGGTCGGGCGGGTCGCGGGTCATCCTGGACAGCGGGGCGTTCGTGTTCCCCATCCTACACAACATCGTGCCGGTGAACTTGAAGACCATGAAATTGGGCGTCAACCCGCACGGGGCGAACGCGCTGATCACCCACGATAACCTGCGCTCGGACATCCTGGCGCAGTTCTACATCCGGGTGCAGGCCGATCCGGAGCACATCCTGAACGCCGCCCGGTCGCTCGGGACCGACTCGGTGAACGCGGAGAACGTCGAGAACCTGGTGAGTGAGAAGCTGGTCTCGGCTTTGCGCGCCATCGCCTCGCAGATGGACCTGTTCGAGATCCACACCAAGCGGGACGACTTCGCCGAGCGCGTGAAAGAGCACGTCCGGTCGGATTTAGAAGCGAACGGGCTTCTGCTGGAAAGCGTCACCGTTTCGGAACTGGACCAAACGGACCCCTCAGAGATGTCCGACAACAACGTATTCGACGCCCAGGGCAAGCGCAAGATCACCGAGATCACGGCGGCGGCCATGGTGGAGCGCAACAACCTGGAAAGGGCGGCGGAGCAGGCGCGCAAGAACCAGGATGTGACCACGCGCCAGTATATCCTTGAGCTGGAGCGCCAGCAGGCCGAAGCGGAGGCGAACCAAAGGACGCAGATCGCGCTCATCCAGGCCAGCAAGGACCAGGAAGCGCAGCAGGCGGTGATTGCCCAGCAGCGGGCGGTCGAGACCTCGCAGATCGAGAAGATGCAGGCGGTCCAGACGGCGGAGATCGCCCGCGAGCAGGCGGTCGAGTTGGCGCGGGTCGGGCAGGAGAAGGCGGTCCAGAATGCCAACATCGCCCGCGAGCAGGAGCTTCAAACGGCGGCCGTCGGGCGCGACCAGGCGGTGGCCCTGGCCGAGCGGGTGAAGCAGATCGCGGTGGCGAACCAGGAAGCGGAGCGCGCCCGCGCCGAAGAAAAGTCCTTGATCGCCCAGGCGGCGCAAGAAAAGGCCAAGCAGGACGTCGTGACGGTGACGCAGATCGCCGAAGCCGAGCGGGACGCCAATAAGAAGCTGATCGGGGCGCGGCAGGAGATCGAGCGTGACAAAATCCGCCTGCAAACCGAGGCACAGGTGGCCGCCTTCACGCGGGTGACAAGCGCGCAGGGCGAGCAGGAAGCGGCGGCCAAGCAGGCCGAGGCGCGCTTGCAGCTCGCGCAGGCCGAGGCGCAGTCGCGGGAGATGACGGCACGCGGCGAGAAGGCGCAGCTTTTAGTGCCCGTCGAGGTGGCCCGCGAGAACGTCGGGGTCGAGCAAGCACGGGTGGACGTCGAACGCAAGCAGCTCGAAAACCGGCAGGAGTTCGCCGACGCGGGCATCCGGCTGGAGATCGAGAAGCTGCGTATCCAGGCTGACAAGGAAGTGCAGCAGGAGTTCGCCCGCGCCCTGGCTTCCTTCCTGTCGCACGGCAACATGACGCTGTACGGGACGCCCGAAACGGCGCAGAAAATGATGGACAGCATGGCGAAGGGCTTCGGCATCCGCGCCATGGCTGAGGGCTTCCTGTCCGGCTCGAATGGGTCGGGGAGCGGCCAGCCGGGCAATGGGACGGGCCAGGTGGATGCCCTCCTTGGCAGCCTGGGACGCCTGGTCGGGCCGGCTTTGGAGAAGTTGACCGGGGCGGGCGGGGCGACGCCCGCGCAGTCGGACGCGGTGGCCCGCGCGCTGGCGTCGAACCCGGAGGCGATGCAGGTAATCGCCGCCGCGCTGGCGGTGGGAGAGTTGGCTGGGGAGCGGGCGGTGGTCGTCGGAAGCCCGATCATCGGAAGCCCGGCCTCGCGGGAGGTCGTGGAGGTGAGGAACGGGGCGGGGGCGGTGTGAACCCACCCCGCCGCAAGCGGCGACCCTCCCGGAGCGGGAGGGTAGGCCATGTGAGTGGTCGGGGGGTTAGGCGGGATGAGTGG
>JANOOM010000459.1:0-1772 GCA_031421335.1 Armatimonadota bacterium | reverse complement strand
AACACGCCCAAAAAACCTGCCTCCGCCGGTTCCGTGCGGGCCCGGCTCCGTGTCCGCGTTGGGGGATTTTGTTTTTTTGTGGGTGCGTTTACAACCGCCCATCCTCAGACCCGCTTCCGGCTGCCGCCAGAACGTCAGCGCGATGATGGCCGTCAGGGCCTGCACGCCGACGACCAGCGCGACGCAGGCGGGCCAGCCGCCGCGCGCCCAGAACAATCCGGTCAGTGTGGCCCCGACACTGCCGCCGACATAGTAGAACGTCACATACAGCCCCGTCGCCGATGACCGCGCGTGGCTTGCCGCCTTGCCGACGAAACTGCTGGCCGCCGCCTGGCAGACGAACACGCCGGAGCAGCACCCCGCCAGCCCCACGATCACCAGCGGCAGGCGCGGGGCCAGAGTCAGCAGGACACCTGCGCTGGAGACGGTCAGCGCGGTCGCCAGAGCCACGCGCGGACCCACCCGATCAATCCACCGCCCTCCCAAGGGAGTCACGAACGCGCCCAGGAGATACGTCAGGAAGACTGAGCCGAGCGCGAGCGTCCCCAACCGGAACGGCGGGGCGGCCAGATAGAACGTGATATAAGTGAAGGTCGCCACCAGCGAAAACAGCACGTTGAAGCCGACGGCGTAGGTCGCCAGTAAAGTCGGGTTTTGTAGGTGCTGCCCCATCGCCCGGAGCGACGCGCCCCAGTCGGTTTGCGGCTGGAACCGGCTCGAAGGCGGCAGCCAGCGCCAGACGGCGACCGCGCCAAGGAGGTTCAGCGCGGCCAGCACACCGAACGCCTCCCGCCAGCCGAAGTGCTCGGCGATCAGGCCGGAAAGGAACCGCCCGCTGAAGCCGCCCAGCACGTTCCCGGTGACGTAGCCTGCCATCGCCGACCCGGCCCCACCCGCCCACTCCTCGCTGATATAGGCCATCGTCACAGCGAAGATGCCCGGCATGCACAGCCCTTGCAGCAGCCGCCAGAAGATCAGGGCATGCAGCGTGGTCGCCGTCGCGGCCAGGGCTGTTGGCAGCACCAACCCGAAGATGGACGCCACGATGACGGGCTTCCGGCCCACCCGGTCCGCCAACAGGCCCGCAAAGGGGGCGCCCAGGGCGACCGCCAGTGTCGCCGCGCTTACCGTCAGGCTGACCTGCGCGGTCGGGGCGTGGAACAAGCGCACGAAGAGCGGCAAGAGCGGCTGGGTGGCGTACAGGTCCAGGAACGTGCAGAAGCCGGCCAGCGTCACGGCCACGACGCGCCTGTCCGGCGCGACGGCCTTCGGCGGGGTGGGATAGGGGGAGTTCATTGGACTATTCTACCCGAGCCGCCCGCCGCCTGAACGACAAAAAATCCGCACCGATTATTGGCGAACGCCTTGATTTTTTCGGCTTCTGTGAGTATAATAGCCTTGTTCTTCGCAGGAAGACAGGCAATGCCTCCATAGCTCAGTTGGTTAGAGCGTCCGCCTCTTAAGTGGAATGTCGTAGGTTCGAGTCCTACTGGGGGCATCAAGTGAACGGTCTTTGTTCGTAAATCGAGCAAGGGCCGTTCTCTTTTTTAGTCGGCGCCTTGATCTTCCTGAACGTCCACAGCTACGGCGGGCTGACCTGCCCGAGTGTCGCCGCCGCGCCGGTGCGGCCCGTCGCCATCGTGTTCGGGGCGGCGAGCGTCATCCTCACCGACCGCGTGGCGACCAGTGTCGAGTTGCACAAGGCCGGCAAGGTGCGGAAGCTGCTGATGACCGGCGACAACAGTCGGGACGGCTACAACGAGTCGGGGGAT
>JANOOM010000458.1:0-8105 GCA_031421335.1 Armatimonadota bacterium | reverse complement strand
CTGGCGATGAACGAGACGGGCTACAAGAACCTGCTGCATTTGACTTCGCTGGCGTCGCTGGAAGGCATGTACTATAAGCCGCGCATTGACCGCGAGCTGCTGCAATCCCATAACGAGGGGCTGATCTGCTTATCGGCGTGTCTGGGGGCGGAAGTGCCGCACCACCTGATGAACGGGGACGTCAAGGCCGCCGAGCATGCCGCCGAGGAGTTCCGGGAGATCTTCGGCGACCGCTACTATCTGGAGCTGCAAGACCACATGCTGGACAAGCAGCACGCGGTCAACCGCGAGCTGGTGTCGCTGGCCCAGCGGCTGAAAATCCCGCTCGTTGCGACGAACGACGTGCACTATCTGGACGCGCAGGACGCCGACCCGCATCAGGTCCTGCTGTGCGTCCAGACCGGCACGACCATGGACGACCCCAAGAAGATGAACTACGGCTCCAAGGACTTCTACATGAAGTCCCAGGCCGAAATGCTTCAGCGCTTCCCGAACTACCCGGACGCGCTCGCCCGGACTGTCGAGATCGCCGAGCGGTGCAATCTCAATCTGGAGTTCGGGCGGCTCGCCATGCCCTCGCCGGGCGACACGCCGCACGATATGAACGCGCAGTCTTATCTTGCTAAATTGAGCTTTGAAGGCATGAAGGCGCGCTACCCGGTCATCACCGAGGAACACGAGGAGCGGCTGCGCTTCGAGCTTGACGTCATCGAGCAGACCGGCTTCGGCCAGTACTTTTTGATTGTCCGGGACTTCGCAAACTTCGCCCGGCGCGAGGGAATCTTCTTCGGCGTGCGCGGCTCGGCGGCCGGCTCGATGGCGTCGTACTGCGTTGGCATCACGGACGTTGACCCCTTGGAATACGGCCTGACGTTCGAGCGCTTCCTGAACCCGGAGCGCTTGTCCATGCCCGATATTGACATGGACTTCGAGGACCACCGGCGGCAGGACGTCATTGACTACGTCGTCCAGAAGTACGGCCGCGACCACGTCGCCCAGATCGTCACCTTCGGGACCCTGGCCGCCCGCGCGGCCATCCGCGACTGCGGTCGGGCCATGAACAAGATGCCGATGACCGAAGTGGACAAACTCTGCAAAATGATCCCGGCCCTGCCCGTCGGAATGAAGATCAGCAAGGCTTTAGAAGTCAACCCCGAGTTCAAGGCCGCCGTCAACGGCAGCGCGCTGGCGCGCGAGCTGATTGATACCGCCCTGCGGCTGGAGGGCCTGACCCGGCACGATAGCGTCCACGCGGCGGGCGTCGTCATCTCCGCCGAGCCTCTTGTCGAGAACATCCCCGTGCAGCGCGCCGACGATGGCGTGGGTCTGGTCACGGGCTACCCGGCCAATGTCTTGGAGAAGATCGGCCTGATCAAGATGGACTTTTTGGGGCTGGCGAACCTCACCATCCTCGCCCGTGCCGTCCGCAACGTCAAGAAGAGTCACAATGTGGACATTGACGTCTTGAAGCTGCCGCTTGACGACCGCAAGACTTATGATCTTTTGGGGCGCGGCGAGTGCTCCGGCGTCTTCCAGCTTGAAGGTGGCCAGATGCGCCGCTACATCGCCGAATTGAAGCCTAACACCGTCGCCGAGGTCGCCGCTATGGTGGCTCTGTACCGGCCTGGCCCGATGGCGCAGATCCCGCGCTATATCCGCTGCAAACTCGGGATGGAGAAGATCGAGTACCCGCACCCGGCCCTGGAGTCTATTCTGAAGGAGACCTACGGCGTCATCGTCTACCAGGACCAGGTCCTTCGGATCGTCCAGGCCATCGCGGGCTTTTCCCTGGGGCAAGCGGATATCCTGCGGAAAGCCATGGGAAAAAAGGTCCTCAAGGAGATGGTCCAGCAGCGCGAGAACTTCATGGCGGGCGCGGCCAAGAAGGGCATCGTAGACGAGAAAACGGCCTCGTACCTGTTCGACCTGATCGAGCCGTTCGCCGGCTATGCCTTCAACAAGGCCCATGCGTTTTGTTATGCTCTGGTCGCTTATCAGACGGCGTACCTCAAAGCGAACTTCCCCGTGGACTACTTCGCCGCTTTGATGGCGGTGCAGGCCGACGACACCGACAAGCTAGTCGCCTTCATCGAGGACGCCAAGCGGACCGTCATCAATCTGGACGGCGAACAGCAGCGCATCGAGATCCTGCCGCCCGACATCAACTACAGCGACGCCGACTTCATCGGGCACGGTGCCACCATTCGGTTCGGCCTGCTCGCCATCAAGAACGTCGGCAAGGCCCCCATCGAGGCCGTGCTGGCCGCCCGCAAGAAGGACGGCCCCTTCACGTCACTGCACGACTTCTGCGCCCGCGTCATGGCCTTCGGCCTGACCGGCAAGGGGGCCATGGAAACGCTCATCAAAGCCGGCGCCTTGGCGAGCCTGGAGAAGAACCGCGCCCGCCTCCTGGCCGGCCTGGAAGGGGCACTGCACAGCGCGGCCAGCGTCGCCCGCGACCGTAAATCCGGCCAGGTCTCCATGTTCGGCGACGACTCGGACGCCGAGAGCCTGGCCCACATCGCTCCGCCCCTGCCCGACGCCGAGCCGCTGAAGCCCCAAGAGATCACGGCGATGGAAAAAGAACTCTTGGGCCTGTACCTCAGCGACCACCCCCTGGACCAGTACGCTTACGCCGTCAAGGCCCACGTCACGCACACCATTGACGGCTGCCGGGGCCTTGGCGACAAGGAGGAAGTGACGGTCGCCGGGGTGCTGACGAACGTTCGCCCCTACTACACCAAGACCAAAAACGAGCTGATGTATTTCCTGACTTTGGAAGATAAGAGCGGCACCATCAGCGTCAGCGTCTTCCCGCGCTCGGCGGCGACCTTAACTGAAGTCCCGCAGAAGGACAGCGTCGTCATCGTCAAGGGCAAGACGTCGCACCGCGACCGCATCAACAAGGGGGGCGGGGGCGGCGAGGAGGACGCCGGCTCGGCCGCCACCGTCGAGATCAGCGCGGACGCCATCGCGCCGGTCGCCACAGCGGAGAAGCTTCTGGGGGCCGGTGCGAACGTCGTCCGCGAGACCCGCCCAGCCTTTTCCTGTCTGAACATCCGGCTCGACGAGAGCATGGCGGACAAGATGCGCCCCTTGCAGCGCAAGCTGGCCGAACACAAGTCCGCCGGCGGCAGCCGCCTCCTGCTGCACATCGCCGACGGCGAGCGCACCCGGCGCGTCCAGCCCAACCTGACGGTTACGCCGGACGAGGGCATGGTGAACTATCTGCGGCACCTGCTCGGCAACCCGCAGGCGGTGTGGACGGAGTAGGCGTAACCATGCCCTTCGACCGCGGCACAACTCTGCTGCAATATTCATCGCATTTTACCGCCATATCCGTTCAACAAGTTCGCCTCCATTAATGCCTCCCGGCGCGGCGGGCGGCGGCACGGACTCCAACCCCTACGATGAGGAATACGGCAGTGATTGCCGCGCAGGCCACAGCCACCCCACCGTATCCCTGTGCCCCCTTTGGGTTGAGGAACGGGTAGGGATACCAGCCGATGGCGGTGCCTCGGGCGAGCGTGTAAATCAGGTACAGTGCCGGAAAAGCGAGCCAAAGAAGCGACCGGCGGAAAGACGGCACGCGCTCGGGCGGCGCGAACACCCAGTCCAATATGACCACCAGGGGCATGATGTAGTGCAGGACGATATTCACCCAGGGCCGGAGGGTGCCCAGGTCCTCGTCCCGCAGCACCGCGACGAACACGATGCCGACGACGGCCATAGCCACTACGGAGGCACCGCGCAGCAGCGTGAAACGCTCCGACGCGCGCCGGTTGGCAAGGTCATGGGCGGCGGCAAGGAGCAGAACGCCCGCCGCGAAGATATTGGAGAGGTTCGTAAAGTAGCTGAAGAAGTTTAAGACGTCGAAGCCGCTGCGGATGTGGATGGACAACTGAACGCCGACCGCGGCGAGGGCGAGCAGGGCGAAGGCGAGACGGACCAGTGGAAGGCAGCGAGTAACCATGACAGCATTGTAGAGTCATCGTGCCGCTGTTGTCAATCTCTTTCGGTTCAAGAAGCGAGGGTGCCGAATGAAATACTCCTGGATGTCGCGTGCCGCTCTGACAGCGGCGTGTCTCTGTCTCCTAGCCGTCAGTCTACCGAAGGCCGCCGAGACGCAGGCGCTCACCGTCAACGTCAAGGCGCCGGGCCGGACGTTCGCCGGCACCGCCTTCGGCGTGAACCTATTCTACTGGGGCGACAATCATGGCTCCCCCGCAGACTTCAAAGAAGCCGGCTTCAAGAGCGTGCGCTATCCAGGCGGCTCGAACTCCGACGTATTCGACTGGACGACGACAAACGCCACCCAGCCCTGGCCGCAGTTCGTCGCCGACATGAAGGCGGCGGGCGTTCCGGGCCGGAACATCATCCTCACCTGCAACTACGGCAAGGCGAACGATGATGCCGCGCGGGACGGGCGGCCCGGCTCGGACCTGACCCACTCGGTCCAGCCAGTTTCGGGGGCGACGGTCACGCGCTCGTTCCCCAATACTCCGCCACGCTGATGACGTTCAGGCCGGTGGGTGCCGTGTTATGGTAGAATGAAGACAGGAGAACCCGCTATGACTACCATAGAAAAGCCGGCACCAGAAAAGCCGACACAGAGAGAACAAGTCCCGCTCGCCCTCTATCTGAGTGAGGACCACCAGCGGCGCGTCGAACAGGCCGCTGCCATGATGGGGCAGACACTCGACTCGTTCGCGGCCACGGAACTTGTGAGGCGTGCCGATGAGATTCTAGAGGGTCAAGAAATCCGACGGCTGTCCAACCGCGACCGTGACATCTTCCTGGCCCTGCTGGACGCCGACGAAGAGCCGAACGAGGCACTGAAAGCAGCGGCCGCCGATTACAAAAAAGGCCATCGCGACGGGGACACATATCATTTTGACAGCTGAAGCGTGGGGTATCGTGCCGCTGTCTCCGTCGCAAGACCGCGCTGGCTTCGACTGCGGCGTCCCAGAGATGAACCTATCCCTGCGTGAACATGCCGGGCAGAACGCTCGGCGCGACATGGCGCGCACGTTCGTCATCGTCCGACCAGCCGAGCCTGAGCGCATCGGGGGCTACTACACTCTGACGCTCCGCTCGCTGGACTTCGACTCGCTCCCCCGAGAAAAACAACTTCCGCGTTATCCCATCCCGGTTGCCCCTCTGGGGCGGCTGGCAGTAGATGTCGCTTATCAGGGGCAGCGGCTCGGCAGGCGCCTTTTGCTAGACGCATTCAGTTTGTCACTCAGAATTGGGGACTTGGCGGGGTGCTATGCCGTGGAAGTGATCGCTCTGGATGAGACTGCCGCCGCCTTCTACCTCAAGTACGGCTTCCATCCGCTTTCAGACGACCCTCTGCATCTTTACGCCACTCTGAAGTCTGTCCGCAAGCTTGATTTAACATGACAGACCCTGACGAACCAAAAGTGACCGCCGGCCCTTCGGCAGGCTGAATCGCCGCGTGCCCTCTCCAACCGTGACCGTGACATCTTCCTTAGCCCTGCTCGACGCCGACCCAGAGCCGACTGAGGCTGCCAAAAGGCGGCGGCGAGGTTCAACCAGGGCCACTCCGTCGGGGAAGTCTATCGCTTCCAAACCCTTTGCCCCGAGGCCGGCGCCGCGCCGCGTTAGAACGACCACCTTATGCGCCTCCTGATGTGTCCCCCTGACTATTTCGATGTGACCTATGAGATCAACGCCTGGATGCGGGTCGCCAATGGGCCGGACCCGACGCGGGCACAGGCGCAGTGGTCGGCCCTCTATGCCATACTGCGGGACGAAGTGGGGGCGGCAGTGTTACTCGCCCTGCCGCAGCCGGGCCTGCCGGACATGGTGTTCACGGCGAACGCGGGGCTGACGAAGGGCGGATTGTTCGTGCCATCGCGCTTCCGGCCGGTCGAGCGTCGGGGGGAAGTGGCGTTCTTCGTCCGGTGGATGCTGGAAAATGGGTTCGAGCTGAAGCCGTTGGCCGAGGAAGCCATCGAGGCATTTGAGGGCGAGGGGGACGCGCTCTTCTACGGCGACATGCTGCTGACGGGGTGGGGGCAACGGTCGGACGAGGCAGCCTGCCTGAGCGCCGGGGACCTTTTGGGCGTTCCCGTCCTGCCGCTGCGGCTCGTGGACAGCCGCTGGTATCACCTGGACACCTGCCTGCTTCCGGTCTCGCCAATGCTTCTCGCTTACTACCCGCCGGCCTTTGACGCGGCTGCGAACGTGGCGATTGAAGCACTGCCGGGGGAGAAGATCATCATCACGGAGGCGGACGCCCTGCGCTTCGGCGCTAACGCGGTCGTTGCCGGCAACCAAGTCGTGATGAACAGCGGGTGTGAGGTACTGGCGGGGGAGCTGAGGAAGCGTGGGTACACGGTCCACGCGACGGACCTGTCGGAGTTCATCAAGGCGGGCGGGTCGGCGAAGTGCCTGGTACTGGTGCTGGATCACTGAGGGACTGTGAGCGGCGGCTGGAACCGGCCTTCCAAGGCCGGTCTATGAAAAGAGCAAAACCGCTCCACAGTTGAAGAAGGATTGCGTAGAAAGAGGATCGGTTGGAGAAGGTGACCGGGTGAAAAAGGTGATCAAAGGGTTCCACCCGCTCGCATGGACGAAAAGGAGCACATCGCCGGGCAGCAGCGTCACGGGCACGGCTGCCTCCGGCTTGGCGGCCTTTTGGGTCCTCACAGGCGCGGGTCTACCAGGACTTTCAAAGCATTCGGAGCGACGGTGATGGTGATAGGCGTAAGGCCGACGATCTGGTCGTCGGCATGGACATTGCGGGAGTGGGCAGCCTCGAACCGGATTTCACGTCCCCGCAGGACGGTCACTTTGGGCATCCCAAGATGCATCTGGGCACGCAGCGCGCGCAGGTAGGGCCACAGCTCATGGCGCTTCAGGTCGCTGAGGATGACGACATCCAGCAGGCCGTCGGCGATGTCCGCATCGGGCGCGATGGGCACGGCCTGCGCGATCCGGTAAGTGTTGGCAACCTCGCACAAAGTCACCCGGCTGGGATGCGGGGTGCCATCCACCACCACCTGCATCTCGTGCGCCTCGAACGCCAGGCAGAGGCGGGCGGTGGCATACATACCGCGCAGGAAATTCTTGTTGCTGCCCTGCCCGTACAGGGCCAGGGCATCCGCGAACAGGCCGACGCCTGCCGACTCGGTGAAATAGCGGTCCCCGACCTTCCCCAGATCCACTTGCTGGACGACCCCGTCCCGGAGCATTCGAAGCGCGGCGGGCAGATTGTGCGGGACGCGCAGGGCGCTGGCGAAGTTGTTGAATGTGCCTTGCGAGAGAATGCCCAGGGCCGTGTCCGTTTGCGCCAAAGTCTGGACCGCCAGACGCACCGTACCGTCGCCCCCGGCGACCGCCACCCGCTCTGCGCCTTCCTTGACCAGCTTTTGGAGCGCCAACGTCATGTCTTCCGGTGACTTGGTATGGATAATCTTGGTGTCTAGGTCCGCCTCGCGCGCCATGCGTTGCAACTGCTCTTGGCCCGACTGGGCATGCATTGCTCCGGCGCGAGTGTTCACTAAAATCGGGCAGAAGCGGCTCAAAACTCTCCCTCAGCTTTCTGGCCCCTTCTTCCAAGCGAGTAGGAAGAAAAGGCGTAGCATCCCCACAGCCAGGGCAGCCCGGAGGCGAAGCCGGCCGCCACGTCTGAAAGATAATGTACCCCCAGGAAGATGCGGCTGAACCCGATCAGGAGGATCAAGAGGGCGGCCCCGCTCCAGACCCACGTCCCCCGGCGCGGGCCAGAGCGAACCAGCCAGTAAGCCAGCATCCCATAGAGCGTGACGGCGGCGAAGGAATGGCCGGAAGGGAACGAGTAGCCCAGGGAGGCGAAGGCCGCGTCGGGCCGGGCGCGATGGAACAGCGCCTTCAGTCCGTAGACCACCCCCTGTCCGCCCGCAGCGGCCAGCAGCAGGGCCAGGGCGTCGGGGCGGCGCGCGGGCATCATCCAAAATGCGGCGACGCAGGCCAGGGAGACAGCGCTAATCGCCCAGCCGCTTGCCAGCAGCGAAATCCCTGCCATCAGCAGATGGGCGGCAGGCGACTGATGCGCCTGGAAAAAGTGGAACACGGCGGCATCAAAGCGCAGGGTCTCG
>JANOOM010000457.1:0-15777 GCA_031421335.1 Armatimonadota bacterium | reverse complement strand
TTCCCGCGCAGGCCGGCGGCATGGGTGATGTTGGAGCTGTCGGCGTAGTGGGGGCCGACCGGGTGGCCCGTCCACTGCTCGTTCCACCACAGCTTGTCAATGCGGTTGTCGTGGCAGCCGCAGCTCGAAACGCCGACGTGATAAAACTCGGGGTGGAAGAGCAGCGCGCCGGTGGAACTCTGCCCGCCCGCCGAGGTGCCGTAGATGCCGACCCGGCCCGCGTCTACCCAGGGGTGATAAGCGGCCAGTGCCTTGATCCAGGCGATGCGGTCGGGCAGGCCGGCATCTTTGAGGTCGTGCCAGCAGACGTTGTGGAAGGCTTTAGAACGGTTGCGTGTGCCCATACCATCGCACTGGACCACGATGAAGCCGAGTTCGGCCAGCGACTGCATCGAGTCCTGAACGGCGAACGACTTGCGCGTGAACGAGTCGGTCGGCCCGGCGTAGATGTTCTCGATGACCGGGTACTTCAAGGCCGGGTCCATGTGCAGGGGCCGGAAAACCAGGCCCCAAATATCTGTGATGCCGTCGCGCCCCTTGGCCCGGAAGACCTCGGGCGGGCGCCAGCCGCGCGTCATCAGGGCGGAGATGTCCGCCGTTTCCAGTGGACAGACAAGGGCACCGTCTGAAGCGCGGCGCAGCTCGTGGACGGGCGGCTGGTCAGCGCGCGAGTAAGTGTCAACGATGAACCTGCGGTCGGGCGAGAACTGAAGTTCGTGCGTCCCGTCGCCCTCGGTCAGCGCGACCAGCCCTGTCCCATCGAAGTTCACGCGGTATTGGTGAACCAGATACGGGTCCTGGCCTGGGTTCCGTCCGCTCGCTGTGAACCAGACCTGACGCGCGGCCTCGTCCACTCGCTCCACCCTGCGCACGACCCACGCGCCGCGCGTAACCTGGTTCTTGAGCGCCCCGGTCTCGCCGTCGTGCAAATACAGGTGCCGCCAGCCATCCCCCTCCGAGGCGTGGAGTATCTCGCGGCCATCATCGGTGAAGTGGACGTAGAGGTTCGTGGAGTCAACAAAAGTCTCCTCCCGGTCGTCTATGAGGCTCCGAGAGGCGCCCGTCTTGGCGTCAACCGCGAAGACGCGGAAGCGCTGGTAGCCCCGGTCCATCTGCTGAAAGGTCAAGCGCCGCCCCCCATGGTCCCAGCGCAATTCGGGTGGGCCATCATAGTCTATGGCCTCGACCTGAGCGGCCCTGCCGGTCCCCGCCGCCGGGTCGAATAGCCACATCTCATGCGAGGGCAGCGGGTCGCCCGGCTGGGCGTACTCGTGCTGGTGCGGCACGGCGCGCGTGCTGCCATCTCTGGGCGATGACTCGATAAGATAGACCGGCTTGATTGGTACGGCATTGATACGGTAAGCGACTAACGTCTGTGAGTCCGGCGACCAGGCCACCTCGCCGTAGGGCCGCGCGGCCGCGCCGTCCCGAGTCAGGCGCGCCTCAGCGCCGCCGGGGCGGGCGCTCACCCACAGATCGTTGTCGCGGACGAACGCCGACCAGCGTCCATCCGGCGAGGCCCCTGGCGGCCCCGCGTCCGCCCCTGCGTTGGCGCCATGTCGGGGGCCGCCCCGACGGTGGGGGCCGCCCCGACGGCGGGGGGGCGCGTGCAGGCGTAGGAGGTCAGGTCACACGACCAGGCGACGCTGTCTGCTGTGAACCGGACGGCTTGAAGGTCGTCAGTGAACTCGATAGCGTCAAAGGGCAGCCGCTCGCCGTCATGAGGATGCCCGGAGGCAGACGACAGCGCGGCGGCAAGCCGCGCATGATCGAAGGCGCGGGCGCGGGCGCCTTTGAAAGCGTCCACCAGGATGAATTCCCGCCGTCCGTGCGCCAGGGTATTGCAATACCAAAAGTGCGTGCCGTTCGCGAACCAGTGGGCTTCGATCCGCATCTTGAAAACAGGCTGCCGCGTCACCTCGCCGTAGTCCGCCTGCTGCCTGAACGACGCGGCGATCTCGGCCCGACTGGGGCGGTAAGGGCGCGGCCCTCCGGCGGCGCCGTGCGCGGGCGTCTTCGCCGCCCCCACCGGCCCGGCCAGCATGGCCGCGCCGCCGGCCAATGTCGCCTGCTTCAGAAACCGCCGTCGCGAGATCGCTTTTTGCATAGTCATCTTTTAGTGGTCCCAGCTATCGCGCCCCTGATGGTAGCGCCTCCGCACAAAAAGGCCCCAAGCAGAGGGCAAAACACTATTCTGCCGCTAGGTCTCGGTGCGCTTGGCCCGCGGCCTCCGCCGGCAAAAGCATAAGCCTCCTACCAGCCTAATCACCATGATAAGCCGTGTTCCACTCTTCATGCTGAGTGTCCTGCTCGGCCCCGAACTCAATCAAAGCGTGGGGGAGGGGCAGAGCTGACGATATAATCCTTGCAGCAGGTCGAGCTGGCGTGTGCGAGAGAAATTCTCGGCGACGACGCGCCGCCCAGCTTCGCCAAACGAGGCGCGGCGGGCCGCGCCCTCGGCGGGGTTCAGGAGGCACTCCAGCGCTTCAGTCAAGGCAGACGCGTCGCCGGGCGGTACGAGCAGACCAGTCAGTGCGTCCCGGACGACTTCGCGGCAGCCACCGATGTTAGCGGCGACCGTAGGCAGGCCCGCCGCCATCGCTTCGGCCAGGGCCAGGCCGAACGACTCGTCACGCGGCAAGTGGACAAGCACGTCCAGGGCGGGGAGGAGCGTGGGGATATCGTCGCGTGGCCCCGTGAAGTGCAGGCGGTCCGCAAGACCCGCCAACTCGGCTTGGGCTGTCAGCCGGGCCTGGTCGCCGGGTTTTCCTTCGCTGCCGATCAGGACGATATGTAAAGCGAGATCTGACAAGGCCGGGATGACGGCGACTAGATCGCTCTGACCCTTCGCGTCCAGCCGACCGATCATGCCCAGCAGGGGCACGTTGTCGGGGATGCCCCAGTCCTGCCGCGCTTGACGCCGCTGCGTCCGTGCCGCAGGGGAGCCGCAGGCTGCGAACTCGGTTAGGTCAACGCCGTTATAGATTAGATGGACAAGTGCAGGGTTGAACTGGTGATCATGCCGCAGCCGGTCGCAGACCGCCTCCGACACGGCGATGACGGCGTTGGTCCCCCAGGCGAAGAACCGGCCTGCGAGGCGCGGCGGCTCGCCCAGGGGCCGGACCATGTGGGCGTGCAGGACCAGCTTGGCATTGCGGACCAGTCGGGTGCCGACGGCCGCGACGACGTAGTCCCGGCGCGAGTGGGCATGGACGATGTCAATGCCGCGCGCGCGGATGAGACGGGCCAGCCGCCCCGCCGCACCCAGGTCGCCGCTGTTGCGGACCCGGAAGGGCAGGGCAAGAATGCCGCGCGCCCGGCACCAGACGTCGAGGTGGCTGCCCGGCGGGCAGGCGAACAGCAATGGGACGCCGCGCGCCTGGAGCGCGGCGGCGAGTTCCACCGAGTGCCGCTCGATGCCGCCCTGACTGGTCGTGCTGGCGACGAACAAAACGCGCGGCATTGCCGCCCCCTCGAGGGCGGCGAGTTCACTGGCGTTCTGCATACCACTGGCGCATGAACTTCTGATATTCCTGCCCCTTCTCCTTGATCGCCCGCCACCAGCCCTCGTTCGCCTGATACCAGGCCACCGTCTCGCGAAGCCGCTCCTCGAAGCGCTCCGGGTGGGGCGCGTACCCCAGGGCGCGCAGCTTCGCGCAGTCCAGCGAGTACCGCCGGTCATGGCCGGGCCGGTCCTTGACGTAATGGACCAGCGACTCTGGCTTGCCAAGCATTTGGAGAAGCAGGTGGACGATCTCCATGTTGGGCCGGTCGTTCTCGCCGCCGACGTTGTAGACCTCGCCGGGCGTCCCGTTGTGCAGGGCGATGTCTATGCCCACACAGTGCTCCAGGACGTACAGCCAGTCCCGCACCTGCTGGCCGTCCCCGTAGACCGGCACGGGCAGGTCGTCCATGAGGTTGGTGATGAACAGCGGGATGATCTTCTCGGGATAATGGAATGGGCCGAACGTGTTGGACCCACGCGTGACGATGGTCGGGAGGCCGAAGGTCTGATGATAGGCCCGCACCATCAGCTCGCCGCCCGCCTTAGCCGCCGAGTAGGGCTGGTTCGGCTCCAGCGGGTCGCCCTCACGGAAGACAGCGTCTGTGGTCCCGTAGGATTCGTCGGTGGAGACCTGATGAAACCGCTCGTGTTTGAATTTGCGGGCGGCCTCCAGCAGCACGCAGACACCGTTGAAGTTCGCCCGAACCGCGCCGGCCGGGTCGAGGATGGCGCGGTCGTTGTGGGACTCGGCGGCGAAGTTGACGATGGCCTGCGCGTTCTGGGCCAGGTTTTCCACCAGCGGCGCGTCGTTGATGTCGCCGTGGACGAACGTGAAGTTCGGGTTCGCCCAGACATCGGCCAGGTTCGCTTTGTTGCCCGCATAGGTGAGCGCGTCCAGGACGATGACCCTATAGTCGGGGTACTTGCCGAGCAGAAAGCGGACGAAATGGGAGCCGATGAAGCCCGCGCCGCCGGTGACAATCAGTGTCTGCATAGTTGCGTAACAGCCCTCAAAGTCCGAACCTCCCGAGCAGCCCGCCGAGCATCCCACCGCCGGCCTGGCCCTCGGCGCCCTGTGCCGCGCCGCCGCCGAGGACGGACCCCAGCAGGCCCTGGGCGGCTGGGAAGCGGCTGGCGATCATTTGCAGCACTTCGGGGTGGGACTGTGCAAGCGCCATCGTCGTACTGATAAGGTCTCCGTGCGACATCTGGCTCGGGTCCGTCGTGCCGACCCCCGCCTGCCCCAGCAGGCCCTGGACGTCCACGCCCTGGCCGCCGAGGTGGCTCAGGGCCTCGCTCAACATGTCCTTGTGGGCGTCTTGCGCCTCGGGTTCGGCCTGCGCCATTGCCTGCGTCGCGTCGCCCTGCTCGTAGCCACCCTGCTGGTCGTCGTCCTGCTGGTCGTATGCCATTGGTTTTCTCCTCACTGCCGTCTGTGTGAGTATTATATCACACCGCGCGCCGAAAATAACCGCCACCACTGGCACGGCCCTAGGGGGGCGCCATAAAAGTATACTTTTCTAGGCTTGACATCTCGTGCGACGTATGCTAAGATACTCTTGCCTCGTTCGGTAGCCGTTGTTTAGGCTGCAAACTGCAAGTATCCACTGCTCATGCAAGTTGTAAGTCTAAACAAGAGGAAGCGCCCCGCATCAGTTTGATGCGCCGCGTCCCAGGCCACCGCCATAGCTTTATCATGGTCAACGCCCGCCCTCTTTTTAGTGGGCGGGCTTTTCTGCGTTTCGGGCTGTAGTCCGAGGCCACGAGCTTAATGGAGGTTATACCTGTCATGGTTGATCGTTTCATCATCCCCCTGCGCGCCCCAGCCGTATTGGCGGCAGTCGCTCTGCTTCTGGCGGCGACAGGCTGTCGTGAGCACCAGAATCTGGATCAAGTAGCTCGGGCCGCCAGGAGCGGCGGCGACGCCGCATCCGCCCTCACCGACTATTATCAAGGACTTGATGCGAGTACGGACCAGTACGCGCTCGTGTTCAAGGTGCGGAACGATGCGCCCGTCATGACCCCCCAACTCCAGAAGAGCTTCGCCGATCTGCACACGGAGATTCGGGCACGCCGGGCGGTCGGCGCGCAGTTGAGCGCTCTTTACAAAGCCCTTGGTGATATCGCGGCGGATAAGCCCGATGATGTCCAAGCAGCGGCCCAGGGCTTAAGGAAGGCCATCGAGAATCTAGACGGCCATCCTCTGACTCTCTCGTTCGACGTCGCCGGGGCGCACACGCTGCCTCCTGGTCAGGTCACGCCCCTGATGAACGGTCTCATCAGCTCGTTCGAGGACTTGCAGAAGATCAGAGACGTCAAACGCGGGAACGCGGATGTTCTTGCCATCCTCACGGCGGTCCAGCAGCAGTTCGCGAGCGAGAAAGGGATGTATGTCTCGCTGAACAGTTACTACATCAAAGACACACGGAAAGAAGTGAACTCGTTGGTTGGGGCGGGCTTGATCACGCCCAAGGGCGCATTGGAGGCCGCCGTCAAGCCTTTCAGCGTCACGGTAAACGGCGGGCCGGCCACGGCCAACGGCCAGCTCATCAGCGGCAATGCGCTCAATGTCGAGGAACAGCAGTTGATAGACCAATCCTCCGCGGATGCGGATGCCGTCAACGCCGCGCTCGTCGCACAAGAACAAGCGCAGCAAAGTCTGGCAGCGGCGCTCGGCGGTGTGTCGCCTGGACAGAATGCCGGTTCTAGAATGTGAGGCCACCCAATGACAACCCAACAACAAGACGTCGTTGATCAACTGCATCGGCAGTACAGCGCTCTTGACGATCAGCATGACGATGTTTTCGACGCGAATGCCCCAATCACTTCCGATCAGAGGAAGCAATACGTCTGCACGGTGAGCCAGGCGCTGGCTAACTATCTTGACGCCTATACCAACATGATGAAGGCGGACGACGATCAGATCCAGCACATCAAGACCATGGCAATGGCCGCGCAATGCACTCTGGACAGTGCCCTGACTGATTTCACGGCGCTTGCAGGCAAGATCGGGCTGGTGACCAGCGCCCTGAACATCGTGCGGCAAGCGCTCCAGGTTCTGGCTGTATAGAGATGGGTGGAGGGGGGGGCGATGCACTGCTCCCAACCGAAAGGAACAAGGCTATGATAGCGCAGACAGAGAATGGGGCCATGGCCCCGGACAAGGCCGATCCGGTCGCGGCGAACGGCAAGGGACCCACACAGGCGCCAGTCACTGGTTTAGTCGTTGGTTTAGCCGCAGGGCAATCGCCGAGGCCCCAGGCGATCTCTGCGCGGCCCGTATCGCTGCTTCCCCTGGTCGTTGGGATGGTCCTGGTGGGCGCCCTGTTCGCCTGGAACACGTCTTATGTGTGGTCGGCGGTGGTGGACTGGATCGCGGTGATCGTCCTCCTGTGCGCCACATTCGCCCTGTCCGGGTATGCGGTCACGGGGCAATGGCAAGCCGCCCTCATTGACGGCCGCAACAGGATGAGCTTATCACGGCTCCAACTGGTCGTGTGGACGGTGGTCGTGTTCTCGGCCCTCTTGACAGCGATGCTGCTGAACGTCATCCACGGGATGGCCGGGCCGCTCGATATCGGCGTGCCGCGCGAACTCTGGCTGGCGATGGGAATCAGCGTCACCTCGCTGGCGGGGACGCCGCTGATCCTGAGCACGAAGACGCAGCAGCCGGCCAGCAGTCAGCAGCTGCAGCAGACGAAAGACCTGCTGGCTCTGAAGGGCGACTCCAGCGTTGAAGCCGCCGGCCACCTGCTGGTGCGAGACGACCCCAAGATGGCACGCTGGACGGATCTGTTCCGTGGGGACGAGGTGGGTAATGGGGCATCATTGGACCTGAGCAAAGTCCAGATGTTCTACCTGACGCTGATCCTCGTCATCGGATACGCGGCGGCGGTCGGGGCGATGTTCTACACGTTTGGCCTCGGCGTCCATGACGGTCAGGCCGCCAAGATCAGCGCTTTCCCAGCGTTCGATGCCGGGATGGTGGGCCTCCTTGGCATCAGCCACATTGGGTACCTGGGCTACAAGGCCGCCTCGCACACGCCGCCCTCGGGCTGAGTGGGCAGCGAGACGCTGCTCCCCGACTCCTCATGGCTTCGCCGCAGGCGCGAGTGTTAGCCCGTGCGCCTGAACCGTCGCGATGAAGTTCTTGGCGTCGGCGACGTGCCCGCCCTGGGGGAATTTTTGGAGGTATTGCTGCCAGATGGCGATGGCGCGCTTGCTATCGCCGAGGACGGCGTAGGCGCTGGCTTCGTTGAACAGGCTGTTCTCGTGCTGGGGGTTCTGATGCTGGGCGATGACGTACTGTTCCAAAGCCTTCTGGGGCTGGGAGGATTTGAAGTAGGCGACGCCAAGGTCGGTGTGGATGTCGGGGTTATCTATGCCGCCCGCGATGGCCTGCGTATAGGCGGTGACGGCCTGCGGCCACTGTCCGTGGTCCTCGTACCCATTGCCTAGATCTCGCGATGCCTGGGCAGTCACGCTCCGGCTCGAAGTGGCCTGCGCGAGAGCGGGCCGAAGGGCTAAATAGGTTCCGCCCGACCCTAAGGCGGCACAGATCAGGCCCACAGCTACATACCCGCCCCATTTCCTTTCGGCTCCCCCGTTATTGGGGGCGAGGGGGGAACTCCTTCGGATCTTGCGCGCCACTAGGACCTCGCCCCCGCCGGTACCTTCTCCACTTTCTTCTCGGCGGCGACCGCCGCCTTGCCGTTCCCCGCACCGTTCGTCCGCGCGGCGGGCCGGCGGGGCAGAAGCGCCAAAGCCTTGCGGGCGACGTCGTCCGCCGTCAGGCCCGCGAGGGCGCGCAGGGTGGGGATGGGGCCGTGCTCGATGAAGTGGTCGGGCAGGCCGACCAGGGAAGCCGGGACCAGGACATTGTGCGCGGCCAGCAGCTCCAGGACGGCCGACCCAAAGCCGCCGTGCGTGATGCCGTCCTCGACCGTCACGACCGAGCCGCAGCGGCGGGCGGCGGCGAGGATGGTCTCGGCATCTAATGGTTTACAGAAGCGGGCGTTGATGACGGAGGAATGCACTCCCTGATCGGCCAGCTTATCGGCGGCATCGAGTGCGATCTTGACGCCAGCGCCCAGGGCGATCAGGGCCACGTCGCCGCCGTCGCGCAGGGTCTCGGCGCGGCCCAGCGTGATCCCCTCGGTCCGCTCGGCGAGCGCGTCCTGACCGCCGCGCGGGTAGCGGACGGCGATCGGGCCGGCCTGGTAGGCCAGGGCGAAGCGGGTCATGGCGCGCATCTCGTCGGTGTCCTTGGGAGATAGGACGACGAGGTTCGGGACGCAGCGCAGATAAGCCAGGTCGAAGACTCCGTGGTGCGTCCCGCCGTCGTCGCCGACCAGTCCCGCTCGGTCCAGGAAGAAGCGCACGGGGAGGTGCTGCAAGGCGACATCGTGGATGATCGGGTCATAGGCCCGCTGCAAGAACGTCGAGTAGATGGCCGCCACGGGCTTGAAGCCCTCGGCCGCCAGGCCCGCCGCGAAGACGACTGCGTGCTGCTCGGCGATGCCAACGTCGAAGAACCGCTCGGGGTGGAGTTTGGCGAACTTGCTCAAACCGGTCCCATCCGGCATGGCCGCCGTGATGCCGACGATCTTGTCGTCGGTCTCGGCCAGGTCGTTCAAGGTCTCGACGAAGGCATCGGTGTAGGTGACGCCTGGCGCTTTCGGCTCGGTCCGGCCGTCGTCCGGGCTGAATTTGCCCAGGCCATGATAGGTGCGCGAGTTCGCCTCGGCGTAGGGAATGCCCTTGCCTTTGACGGTGAGGACATGCACCAGGACGGGGCCTTTGAGGCGCTTGACGTGGTCAAAGACGTTAATCAGGTTGTCCAGATTGTGCCCGTCAATCGGCCCGATGTAGGTGAAACCCATTTCCTCGAACAGCAGGCCCGTATGGGCGGGCGTCGCGAAGTGTGTGGCGGCGTGCTTGGCGGCCTTGGCCGCCTTCTTCATGATGCGGCTGCCGACCGGCATTCCGGCGATCATCCGCTTGGCCCGGTTCTCGCCGGCCTGGTACAGCGGCTCCATCCGCAGCTTGGCGAGGTAGGAGGCCAGCGCGCCGACGTTCTCGGCGATGGACATCTCGTTGTCGTTCAAGATGATGGTGATGTCGGTGCCGTCGTCGGCAGCATTGTTCAGCCCCTCAAGGGCCACGCCGCCGGTCAATGCGCCGTCGCCGATGAGGGCCAGCACGGAAGACTTGGAGCCGCGAAAGTCGCGCGCCTTGGCGAAGCCCATCGCCGCCGAGATGGAAGTGGAAGCATGGCCCGCCCCGAACAGGTCGTAGGGCGACTCGTCTATTCGCAGGAATCCGGACAAGCCGCCGTGCTGCCGGATCGTCGGGAGCTGTTCGCGCCGGCCGGTGAGTATCTTGTGGACGTAGCCCTGGTGGCCGACATCCCAGATCAGTTTGTCTTTAGGGATGTCGTAAACTTTGTGAAGCGCCAGTGTCAGCTCGACGACGCCCAAAGAAGGTGCGAGGTGGCCACCGGTCCGGGCGACGGTCTCGGTGAGGTAGACGCGGATCTCCTGCGCCAGCGCGCGCATCTCTTCGGGGGACAGGCGCTTGATGTCATCGGGGCTGTTGATGCCGCCGAGCAGGGACTTTTCGGTCGGCGTAGCTTGGCTCTCCATGCGGGGCACTTCTTTCTGAGCGGTTCCGTCCGAGAAACGGGGGAAGGCGTGGAATAACAAGATGATACCTAGTCGGTTTTTGTCTGTCAATGTTATACCCGGCTTTCCCGCTTTATTTCACAAACTACTTTGTGAATAGCGAAAACAATTCGCGGGAGCTAGGTCGCTTGCGGCGCGGCGGCTTTCGTGATATACTGCTACCACTTACTCTGGAGAACATGTCATGCTCAAGTCCTTCCTGCTCTTGTTGCTTTTCGCCCTGTCCGCGCTCCCGGCAGCGGCGGGCGAGAACCGGCTGCTGCTGGCTTCGCAGTACGATTTCAGTGGCAAGCGCGGCTTTTATCTGGCCTTCGAGAACCGCGCCGCCGACGGGACGCGGCCCCCGCTTGCCACCCTGCAGCTGATTCTGGGCGTTGCCGACGGCAAAAGTTGGGTCTTTCTGGGTGACACGCCAGCCTGGCAGTACGGCCACGACTACCGCGCCCGCGTCGTCATCGCGCCGGGCCACGCCGAACTGTGGCTGGACGGGCAGGAGATCAAGGAGGCGGACCAGACCCTGCTCCCCGACCCGAGCGGCACGCTGACGGTGGGGCTGATCCCCGACTGGGCCGGGACGCCCGCTGAATACTTGATACTCGAACGGTCCTGCGCGCTTACGGTGCGAGGCGAGAAGGTGCGGAACGTCCCCCTGACGGACATGACGGCCCTGCCGCTCGCCTTGACGCTCTTCGAGCCGCAGGCCCCCGCCGCCTTCCCCTTCGTGCCGGACCCCGCGCGGACGCTGACCATTGACGTGACTTTCCGCCTCGCCCCGCGCCCTGCCGACCTGCGCTCGCTTGCCGCCTTGGTGGACAAGTACGGCCAGCCGGTCGCGGCGCACTTTCCCGGCAAAGTCACAAGCAACGCCGAGCTTTCCGCCGCCGTGCGTGAGGAAACGCGCCGGACCGCGCGTTGGGAATCGTCCGGCGCCCAAGACGCCTACGACGCTGATCTGGGGGTGGACTGGCGCGAACCCGCGACCGGCTACTACCGCACGGTCCAGAAAGACGGTTTCTGGTGGCTGCTGACGCCGCTGGGCAGCCCCTGCTTCTACACGGGCCTGTGTACCGCGCCCGCATTGGCCTGGGACAAGACGCCGGCCACGGAACGCGAATGGCTCTGGGAGGCCCTGCCGCCCCGCACCGGTGCGGCCTCGGTGGCCTGGGGCAAGGACAGTTGGGGGGAAGGGGAGAACGTGGACTACTTCGCCCCGCACACCGCCAACATGATCCGCAAGTACGGGCCGAAATGGCAGGAATCGGAGAAAGCTCGCACGGCGGGTCGACTCCGCGCTTGGGGCTTCAGCGGGCTGGGCAAGTGGTGCGAGCCGCTGGCCAATGTCCCGAATATCCCCGTCCTGGACCTCAGCGGCGTCCCCAAGCTTTCCCGCCACCAGGACGTCTTCGACCCGGCCGTTCAGGCCGCCCTCCAGGCGAAGCTGGGGGCCGAGATCACGCCGCGCTTGACCGATGCAACAGTTGTGGGCTGGTCCATCGGCAACGAATATGACGGCATCATCACGGCCCAGGAGATCAAGGACATTCTGGCGATGCCGGAAGCTGTCCCGGCCCGCCGCGCCCTGCTGGACGAGGCCCGCGCGCATCTAACGACCAGTGACCCGGCGCATCTCACCGACGCGGATTTAGAGCACCTGCGCCGCTTCTACGCCGACCGCTACTACGACTTCCTGTACCGCGCGGTCAAGGCGGTAGACCCGAACCACCTTTACCTGGGCTTTTGGATCTCCATTGGCTGGTGGGTCAACGATGAAGACTGGCGCTTGATCGCGCGCCACTGCGACGTCGTCGGCTACGACTATTACGGCTCCACCTTCGCCCCGCCGGACTTTGCCAAACTGCTGCGCGAGTCGGGCAAGCCTGCCCTGTGCGGCGAGTTCTCCTTCCCGCCCACTTACGGCGGGGCGCGCGGCTTCGGCGTCTACAGCGCGGCCCACGCCTCGGACGACGCCGACGCGGGCCGCAAATACACCCGTTGGGTGGGGGAGGCTGCTCGCAACCCGGCTTGTGTGGGTGTCTGCTGGTTTCAGTACCGCGACGATCCTGTGACGGGGCGTGGGCCGGGCCACGGCCCAGATCTGGTCTACGGCGAGCACTACGCTTTCGGCCTTGTAGACGTCACGGATGGGCCGAAGTGGGACCTAGTCGCGCCGGTCCGGGCGGAGAACCTGGCGGCAGCGGGCCAGCGGTCGGCGGCGATGCGGGGAACAAAGGTGCCCCCAAGTGTGTCAAGAGGCTTGTAAGGGAAAAGGAGCAAGACCCCAATGAACACAGTGAACATCGCGAAAAGCATCAACCATAACCGGATCGGCGCCCTGGGTTTTGCCGCCCTGGCCGCCATTTCACTCGGCGCGAGCGCGCCCGCCCCTCACGCCCAAGCCGATCGGGCCAGCACGAGCGATCAGGTGGACCTGTATCCCGGAACGGTGATCCCGGTCAAACTCAGCACCGAGCTTTCCTCCAAGACAGCCCAGGCCGGCGACACCTTCACGGCTGCCGTGGACGACAGCAAGGAAGCCTATAACAGCATCATGCAGGGAGCGACCGTGGCGGGTATCGTGCGCCATGCAACGCAGCGGTCGGGCACGACGCCCGGCACGCTGGACCTTGCCTTCACCAGGCTGCACTTGTCTGACGGCCGCAATATCTCCATCACCGGCTCGCCGGCCAGCCTCGACGGCAAGGACCTGACAGCCCGCGCCGACGGCGTCCTGGTCGCCAAGAACACCAGCAAAGACAACCGGCTGACCTACGCCGGCTACGGCGCGGGCGCGGGCCTTCTGGTTGGTCTGCTGACCGGCGACAAGAAGATCAAGATCGAGGACATCCTCCTGGGCGGCCTAGCCGGTTACGGGGCGGGGACGGTCTTAAAAAGCCCCCAGGAGGTGCATGACGTGGACCTCCAGCCGGGGACCGAGATCGGCGTCCGCCTGGACAGCCGCACCCGCTATTACCATAAGGTGCCCAAGGCGACGGTCAAGAAGGCGGTCAAGGCGACCCACCGTGTCCGCCATGCCCACACTTACTATACTTATTCGTCGAACTAGGGGAAATGCCCCCCCCATTAGGTGGGAGCCGGACGCAGGATCAGAGCGTGTATGTAGTGGGCGCGGCAAGCAGCGCCCCTACACGGCGTCCCCGTCCGGCTCCCACCTAATTGGGGGCAGGGGGCTACCCCCTCTTTTTTCCCTCAGCGGCTCGCCGCTTTCTGGGCGACCGGCTGGGCCAGCAGGCCGTACACCTGGAGCTGGTTCGAGAACGTGGGAACGTAGACGCGGCCGTTGATGATCGTGGGCGGGCAGAACTTGGCGAACATGCCGACGTCGTCCCGGCCCGCGTTCTGCTTGGAGTCCCACAGCAGGTGGCCCAGATCGGAAGCGTCGTAAGCGCGGACGATGCCGGGCACCGTTTCCCAATTGGCGTTGGCGTTGTAGGGAGTGCAGGACCACACGATGCCGGTGCCGGCCTTGTTCCCGTTCGCAGAGACCGACAAGAAGCCGCCGGGCATGCCGTCCGGGACAGTGACCTCGGACTGTGAGGCGGGCGATTCGGTCAGCTTGCCGCCGGCGAGCTTCATGGCCTTGAGGTGGTCGAACTCGGGCCATACATACACCTGGGGGCCGCGCGGCCCGTTCCAGTAGACGGGGGCACCGTGGATGTTGCCCGGCGTCATTTGGAACGACTGGGCGATCTGGGTGTCGGCGCCCGCGTGGATGTGGCCCAGGGCCTCCCGGTGCGTCATGTATAGCCAGCCGTTCTTGCCGCCGCCGAGAATCAAAGTCGTGCCCGGCACCAGCAGCGGGCCGGAGGCGCCGAGGTCGGTGTCGTGCTCGTTCAGGACGTCCTGGTTGTAGGGGGTGAAATAGTCCACGACGGACAGCGTCCCCGGCACAGGCCGCAGCTTCAGCATGCTGTTGCTGTAGTCCTTGCCGCCCGTGTCAGCGTCGAAGGTGCCGTTGCCGCTCATCGCATAGATGTTGCCTGCCCCGTCGGCGGCCATCCCCATCCCCGCCTGCCAGACCGAGCCTTCCGTACCGTTGGGCGTGACGTTGAAGACGCAGACTTGGCCCAGTGTTTTGGCGCTGTAGCCCATGATCCAGCCGTGGAACGGTGGGCTGTCGGCGTGCGAGCCGAAGCCCAGATACACGACGCCGTTCAACAGCAGCAGCCCGGCCCGCTGCAAGTGCTTGACGGGGTCGAACGAAATGTGCCCGCTGACGCTGCCTTCCCCCGTGCCCGCTATGCTGCCCTGAATGACGATGGGGCTGCCGACGCGCTCCTTGCCCGTCGTGATGTCCAGGGCGTGCAGGCGGTGGACGTAGGTCCCACCCTCCTTCGTCTTGGCCTCGACGTAGATGGCCTTATTGATCAGGTCAATGACGGGAGTGCTGGTGATGCCGACCTCCACCCGCATGTCTGTCCACCTGCCCGTGTAGATCTCGGCGGCGGGGATGGACGGCCCCAGGTTGGTCTTCCAGATCGGGGCGACGGCCTTGGGGTCGTCGGCGTCGAAGGCGTAGACGCTGTTGTGGGCAGTCGCCAGGAAAACGACGTTGTGCGTCCCCTTGCCAGGGATCGCGAGCGCCTGAGCGTAGAGCGGCTGCGCGTACAGGTAGCCGTCCACGTCCCGCGTCCAGAGCTTGCCGAACGTCTTGGCGTTGACATTGACTGTGTTCAGGATGGTCTCGTGCAGGTTCGCGCCCGTCCGCGCATTGTCGTTGTGCTGCGTCAGCACGTTGAGCGGGGCGGCTGGCGGGGTGAGCGTGGGCGGCGCAGACCCTTCCGCGCCCGCCGCGCCGGGGAGGGCGAGGCCCAAGGCCGCCGCCACCGTCACGCTCTTCCATAAGGATGAGTTACGCCACAAAGACAGACTTCGTCTCACGGTCAGCTCCTAATAAATCGTGTCGGCTACTGCCGACTGTGCGGCCCGACTGCACGCCGATGATGGCCTTTTCAACACTGAGTGGGCGGGGTGGGTTCCTGAACCCACCCCGTCGCTTCGCGCCGACCCTCCCGAAACGGGAGGGTGAAGAGTTAAAAGAAGAGCCAGGGCGAAGCGAGCTAGGATGGCCGGCCTTCAAGATGGTGCCGGATGCGGGAAAGGACAAAGCCGACCCGCTCGATGATATCCCGGTTCGTGAAGCGCAGGACGCGGATGCTCCGCGCCGCGAAAACACGGTCCCGCTCCGCGTCGTACTCGGGACCGTGGACCGGCCCATCTGCTTCGACGACAAGAGCCGCTGAGTGGCAGTAGAAGTCCGCGATGAACCCATCAATAATCTGCTGGCGACGGAAGTTCACGCCGAGACCGCTGCCCCGCAGGCGCACCCAGAGTATGGCCTCGGCCTGCGTCATTTCCCGCCGCATCCGCCGCGACGATATGACTTTCGCCTCTTGCACCCGCTGCCCAATGACAACTTTCTCCGGCCCCTCCAGAACGCCTTGCTCCATATTGCCCTCCTCCATGATCCAGCCGCCCACATCCAATCAAATTCCTACCTCAAAACTCTTCACCCTCCCGTTTCGGGAGGGTCGGCGCGAAGCGACGGGGTGGGTTCCTACACCTCCGCCA
>JANOOM010000456.1:0-11198 GCA_031421335.1 Armatimonadota bacterium | reverse complement strand
CACAAAACCTGCCTCCGCAGGTTAAGATTCGGACTCGGATCTGAGTCCGCGAAGGCGGACTTTGTGATTTTGTTGGCGCGGTTTCAACCGCCCGCTCAGAACCTTCAGACAGTTTTTAGCCTTGTCAGGGCCGCGCTGGGATGCCCCAAGTGCGGGCCTCAGAGGGACCAATAGATTTGAAGAACGAGACACTCACTGCCGTCTCCCCACCCCGCCGCCCGCTGGCGCGGCTCGCCCTCTGTCTGGCGGCGCTCGCGCTGCCCTTTCCCTTCGCCGCCCACGCACAGGCCAAACCCGCGCCCGTCAAGGCTTCACCGATGCCGCCGCCGAGACTTACGCCAAGCTGCCGGACGCGAAGAAGAGCGAGCTGATGACCGCCTATTTCTCGCCGACGAAGGGCCTTGGATATACGTTGGGCCGCACCAGCATCAACAGCTGCGACTTCTCCAGTGACACCTACTCTTATGACGACGTGGCCGGGGACACATCGCTTTCGCACTTCTCCATCGCCCATGACCTCAAGTACCGAGTCCCCTTCATCAAGGCCGCCCAAGCCGCCGCCGGAGGGCGCTTGACCCTGTTCGCTTCGCCGTGGAGTCCGCCGGCCTGGATGAAGACCAATGGCGACATGGCGCACGGGGGCAAACTGCGGCCTCAGGACCGGCAGGCGTGGGCCGACTATTATGTGCGCTTCGTCCGGGCCTACGAGAAACAGGGCGTCCCCCTCTGGGGGCTGACCGTGCAGAACGAGCCGATGTCAACGCAGTCCTGGGAATCGTGCCTTTATACGGCGCGCGACGAGCAGAGCTTCGTCCGGGACTTCCTCGGCCCCACCCTGCGCGCGGCGGGCCTTTCCGGCGTCAAGCTGATGATCTGGGACCACAACCGGGGCATTATGTACCAGCGCGCCCAGGCCGTTTATGAGGACCCCGCCACCGCCCAGTTCGTCTGGGGGACGGCCTTCCACTGGTACACCGGGGACCACTTCGACGGTCCGCAGGCCGTCCACGACGCGTTCCCGCAGAAAAACCTTTTGTTCACCGAGGGCAGCGAGGGCTTCACGACGGACCCGGCCTCGCTGTGGGCGGACGGCGAGCGCTACGGCCAGAGCGT
This sequence comes from Armatimonadota bacterium, assembly GCA_031421335.1. Classification (GTDB taxonomy): domain Bacteria; phylum Armatimonadota; class Armatimonadia; order Armatimonadales; family Capsulimonadaceae; genus JANXMY01. The sequence continues at coordinate 10,085 of JANOOM010000456.1, read as the reverse complement.
CCTGCTGGACCTGAGCCACTGGTCTGTGGGCTGGTCCGACTGGAACCTTCTGCTGGACGAGCAGGGCGGCCCGAACCACGTCGGCAACTTCTGCACGGCCTCGGTCATGGCGGACACAGCGACCGGCGCCCTCCACTTCATGCCGTCGTACTACTATCTGGGCCACTTCGCCAAGTTCATCCGCCCCGGCGCCCGACGCATCGCCAGCACTGCGACCGACGATGCTTTGCTGTCGGTCGCCTTCATCAACCCCGACGACACGGTCGCCACCGTCGTGCTGAACTTGACCGACCAGCCCCACTTTTTCCGGGTCTGGGTCGCCGGCAAAGCCGTCGGCGCAAGCAGCCCCGCCCACTCTATCGAGACGGTGGTGCTGAAGCCATGAGCGGCTTCGCGTAAAATCGGTAGATGTGTCGGTTGGCGGGGATGAAGTGCCGGTCGGCGGAGAAGGGCGGGAAGACGAACGGCTGGAACAGGCTCAAACTGTGGCACTCGTCAAGAGGGAACGGCGACCGCTCCGCCGTGTCGTTCCAGCCCTGCACCAAGACCCCGCCGGGGCGCAGGCTGCGGAAACAGCCCGCGAACGCCTTCTCGACGAGCGGCTTCTCGTTCAGCCCCCACCCGAAGACGCCGTTGCAGATAATCAGGTCGAGCGCACCCTCGTCAAAGTGGTCGGCGACGTTTTGCAGGCCGTCCGTGATATGCCGTTGGGCGCCATACTTGCTTTCGCGCGGGTCTATCTCCAGCGTCTGAAACTCTTTATCCTTGAAGATCGTGTTGTAGCCGCGCGTGTACCAGGCGCAGCCGACAAACAGAACGCGGGGGTACTCGGGCGAGGAAACGAAATAGGGAAAGATCTCCCGCTCCAAGACATACCGGTCCTCGGTGTGCTTGTAGCGGTCTATGCCGAAGAGCAGCGGGACGTCGCGGAAGGTGCGCTGGACGGCCCGGACGAAACGGGGGGTGTGCATACTATGACCAGTATACCCCCGCGATGGAGTCAGAACTGTGCATCATCGGAGACGACATCGCTTTTCTCCAGAAAATGCCGCAGCTCGATCCCGCAGTGATCGCTGAAGTGTGCAATGGTCCTTTCCAGGAGCACTTATCAAGCGCTCTACACAAAGCGCTTGGTCAGCAATACTGACCAGGTGCGGTTTTGGCTTGTCAGCCTCCTAGCAAGGGCCGGCGAACCACTTTCAGGAGTCTTAGGAACCCCGATGAGGCCCTAAGATGATGCGCTCTCCATCTCGCCCGCAGAGGGGAGGATTTCACACTTTTCGCTAAACGCGACGTCAAACGGCGCCTTTCGGCTCCGTTTCCAGGCTCTGCACAACGCGCGTCAGGCCCTCGATGAGGCTGTGGGCGGGCGCCCAGCCAAGCACGCGACGCGCCCGGTCGGCGTCCAGGCAGATGCGCCTGACCTCGCCGTCGCGCTCCGGGGCGTGTTCCGGCAGCATCCCCGACCGACCGGTCAGCCCACACAGGGCGTCGAAGAGTTCTGACGTGGAGGTCTGCTCGCCGCTGCCGATGTTGAGGACGTCCCGGTCGCCGCCGGAGAGGGCCAGGCGGTTCGCCGCCACGATGTCGGCGACGTACACATAGTCGCGTGTCATGGAGCCGTCCCCGAAGATCACGCAGGGCCGGCCTTCGCGCAGGCGGCGCGCGAAGATGGACACAACCCCCGCTTCGCCCCGGCTGCCCTGGCGCGGCCCGTAGACGTTCGCATAGCGCAGGACGACCGGGGTCGGTCCGCTCGCGCGCGGGAGCAGCAGGAACCGCTCGAAGGCCCACTTGGACAGGCCATAGGGCGAAAGCGGGGCGGACGGCTGGTCTTCGGTCACGGGCAGGGCGGACGGCTGGCCGTAGATGGCGCCCCCACTGGAAGCGAAGACGAACCGCCCCGCCCCGACATCGCAGGCCGCTTTCCAGACGTTCAAGCCGCCCACGATGTTGACATTGGCGTCGTAGGCGGGGTCCTCCAACGAGCGGACGACGTGGATGTGGGCGGCGTGGTGTGAAACCGCTTCCGGCCGGAACCGGGCGAAGGCGGCCCCGACTGCGTCCGCGTCCCGCACGTCTGCCTCATAAAACTCCGCTTCCGGGTTTAAATTTCCGCGTGTGCCGCCTTCCAAGCTGTCCAGCACAGCGACGGCGTGACCATCCGCGACGTAGGCGTCTACGACGTGGGAGCCGATGAAGCCTGCGCCCCCAGTGACGAGTATCCGCATTGTTCGTCCGTTTCTAGCGTCTGCCTAAGAAATCAGCCGGGCGGCATGCCGCCCCGGCTCACGGTACAACGGGTATAGCGCGCCGACGGTCCGCGCGATGGCAGCGAGGTCCGCCCAGGCCGGGCCGCCCAGGCGCTCCTGCGCTTCAGGCGTAAGCGAGATGGGCTGGGTGCCCGCCGGCCCCGCACCGACGCCGGCCAGGCCGGTTCCGCTCTCGTTCAGGCGGCGCGCGTTGCGCTCCCCGATGCGGCCGTAGCTCATCGTTTCCACCTCCAGGCCCGGCACGATCACCTTGACAGCATGGACCTCCGCCGCCGTCCGGTCGGAGAAGTCGGCGACCAAAACGTCCAGGCCGGCGGCGGCCAGGCGGCTTGTGAGAACATGCAGCAATGCGGTTCGGTCACTCATCACCTGCTCATCCGCGCTCGGCAGGTCGGCGAAGCATACCCGCGTGTCCACGCGCAGCACTTGCGGGGACAGCAGGGCGCGCATCCCGGCGAGGTCCTGGCCCAGCCAGCGCTGCATCTCGCGCAGGGCGCGCGCCTCCTGGCCCTTCGGGTCGAAGTCGGCGCGCAGGCGCTCCAGATAGCCCGGCGGGGCGATGCGCTCAACGTCTTCTAAAGGCCCATGAAAAAAAGGCCATGCGGGGGCGGGCGGCACAGAACTCCAGCAATGCTTTCCGCAGGGCGACGGCGGCGACCGGGTGGGCCGCCTCGCCGCCTCCCGCCGCCATGATGGGCTGGCCCGCCAAAGGCCCGTCCCGATCAATGCCGGCGACGTAAAAGTTGGGGATATCGAAGTCCGTCGAAGCAACCTTGACGACGACGTCCACACCGGCAGCATCCAGGCGGTCCAGCAGGGCGCGGGCGGCGGGGTCCGTGACCGTTGCGGTGTCCAGGGCCATACCAGTAGCGAGGGCGCGAATCTTAAGGCCATTGCCGTCGCGCTGCAACAATTCCATCAGGCCATGCGCCACCGCCTGCTCGTAGGACAGGCCCGCCCCCAGCCCGTTCGTGATGGGGTGGACGAGCGGCGTGGCGTCCGGCCCCAGATCGCCGCCGTAAGTGGCGACGAACTCCAAGGGCACCCACACCGACTCGCCCGTCGCCAGACGGCGCGTTGCGAACCACTCCAAAGGCATGTCAGGCGTGTACGACCCGCCCGCATCCAGGCACAGCGTCAGCGGGTCGGCGACGCTTTGGGTGCCGTGGCGCGCGCACATCTCGCGGTATGAGCCGGAGTGGTGAGGCCGCTCCAAAACAGCGCGCGAGGCCGCGAACTCTTCGGTCATTTCGCCCAAAGCACCGGTTAATGCCTGGGCGTCGGACACGCCGTAGCCCAGCCCCCCCCGCGTGCGCCCGTCGCGCGCGAAGAACGTCGCCGTCCGGGCGGGGACGCCTAGCCGGTCCAGAGGGGCCGTGGAGAACTCTACCATCTCGCCCGGCGGCAGGGCGCGGCCGTAAGCCGCGATGGCTTCTTCGTATTGGTCCAGCATCAGTCAAAAAGTCCTTCTAGGAGTGTGACATGGGCGGGCGCGAGCAGCCGCTCCGCATGGCCCGCACGCCCGAGACATTCGGCCTCGGCGCGGTGGAACTCGGTCAGCCTGCGGCGGACCTCGCCTGCGCCGCCGAACTGGAACCCGATCTGGGAGGCATAAGCGCAGCAGCCGGCGATCTTCCGTTCCAAGACGTCGTCAATGCCGACCGCGCGGTCCAGGAGGCCGCCGGGCAGCCGGGGGAAAGGCTCGGCAGACGGCTCGCGCAGGGCGTAAGGCGTGTCCCGATACCATGCGGCGCGTGGGTCGAGGCCCGCCGCACAAACGGCCTGGATCACTTGCAGATGGTCTACATGGCTGCCCAGGCCCTGCGGCGCAAACACGACGTCCGGCACAAGCGAGGCCGCGAGCGCCGACAATTCTCCAGCGATGGCCTGCCAGACCTCGTCCCCATCATGCGCCCCCGCGAACAAGTCGGCGGGCGACTCGTAGCCCCGGTGCGGCGCTTCGGCGAACGGCCAAGAGCGCACGTCGGCGAAGCCCGCGACGCGGGCGAAGTCGGCGTCTTCGGCGCGGCGTAAGGCCATGTAGTCTATCTCCGGCCCCAGCCCTTTGTCGGTCTGGCAGCGCAGCGCGAAGCCCTTGGGGTCCGGTACGGACGCCGTGAAGACGGACAACAGCACGACGTCCCAACCCGACGCGGCCAGGCGCATCAGAGTCCCGGCACACGAAAAGGCCACGTCATCGAGGTGCGGCGAGATGAAAAGTGCTGTTGGCATGATTAATGAATGTTACGCAGTGGCCCGGCTACCGGCGCAACCGAGCGTGTGAATCAGACGGACGGTTCGGCACTCCTCTCGGTTCTTAGTGATTAAAGCAGGTGCGGCGTGGCGCGGAAACGACAGGCTGGGTCGGGCGGCTCGGCCAGCCGCCAGTCCGTGTCGGGCCGGGTTCCTAGAAGCCCCTCATAGACGCCGGCGATCTGGCGGGCGATGATGGGCCACGAATAAAGCGTCCGGGCTTCCTCCATAGCGCAGGCGGCCAGGCGGGCGCGCAGCGGCGCGTCGTCCAGCAGGCGGGCCAGGGCGCTTGCGAGCGCTCCCACGTCGCCGGGCGTGACCAGCAGGCCGTTCTCGTCGTCGCGCAGGCAGTCCACGACGCCGACGGCGAAGCAGGAGGCGACCGGCAGGCCGCTCGCCATGGCCTCTAAGATGGTATTCGAAAAGCCCTCGGCGTAGGTCGGCGAGACGAAGACGTCCGCACGCCGGTAGACGGCCGGGGCGGCGTCATAGTCGGCGTAGCCGGTGATCTCGACCACGCCCTCCAGACCGAGTTCGCCGACGCGCGTCCGCACGGCGTCGCTGTCGGGGCCGATGCCGGAAACGATGAGCCGCAGGCGGCGGCCCGCTTGCACCAGCGCGGCGACGGCGTCCAGAGTGTCGAGCGCCCCTTTGCGACGGTCCACGCGGCCGTGATAAAGGAGAACAGGGCAGTCAGGATCAATCAACGCGCCCGGCTCCCAGCCATCGCGCGGGCGGAAGCGCTCGGTGTCCACCGCGCCCGGCACGATGGTGAACCTGTCGGTGAGCGTGCCGTGGTTCTCGCGGACTTCTTCGGCGAATGAGCGCGCCCCGATCAGCAGTGCCCCGGCGTGATCCAGAACGATGCCCATCGCTTCCCGGTGCGTCCGGCAGCACGGCCCGACCCAGTGGCCGTCGCCGCCCTGGATGGAAACGACGTTCGGCAGGCCGAGCCGCTTGGAGGCTTCGAGGGCGGCAAGGCCCGTTGGGTAGCCGTACTGGGCATGTATGATGTCGAACGGTTTCCGGGCGTGTTCCGCCGCCGCCGTCTCCACCATGGTCTCGATATCGCGCTCCCACCGGGCGAAAGGCTCTTGTTCGCCTAGGGCTTCCAGGCCGATGACTCGGACGCCCTCAAGCGGCGGCGGCGGCCCACCGCCGTAAACACGCGTCCCGGCCTCGTCGCCCCGGTACTGGGAGATCATGGTGACGTCGTGGCCCATCAGGGCGAGCTGCCGCAGCAGGTTTTGTGCGTAGACGCTCATCCCCGAGACCGCAGGGAAGTAACGCCGTGAGATGAAACAAATTCGCATAGTCTATTCCCCCGCTTCTTCGAGGAAGCCGATAACGTGCCGGCCCGGCTCGCGGTAGAGCGGGTACAGCCGCCCCATCGCCGCGTCCACGGCGGCCCGGTCCAGCCCCGACGCGCCGACAATCGGCGAACCCATATCCCGCAGGCGGCGCGTGTTGCGCGCACCAAGCCGCCCGTAGGTCAGCGTCTCCACTTCCAGGCCCGGCACGACGACGCGGACGACGTGGACATCCGCGCCCGGCGGCGTGAAGTCGGCATAATAAACCGCAAGGCCCTCGGCGGTCAGCCGCTCGGTGAGCAGCGACAGCAGGGCGCCATCGGCGGCGGCCGGCGTTGTCGGCAGGTCGGAGAACCGGACTGTTTGGCGCACGTCGAAGAGCGGGTGGCGGATCATCTCGAAGAACTGCTGGGCCGACAGGCCGACCCAGCCGCGCATCTCGCGCAGGGCGCGGTCGTCTTCGCTCCGCATGGAAGCGGGCCGGAAGGAGGCTAGATAGCCGGGCGGGGAAGCCGCGCGCACCGGCGCGAGCGGGCCATGATTAAAAGCTTTGCGGGCACGCGCCATCGTGAACTCGCGCAGCGCCTTGGCGAGCGCAAACTCGCGGTCGGGGTGGACGGCCTCGCCGCAGGCCGACAGCGAGATCGGGAGCGGGGCGCGCTCGGGGTCCCGGTCATAGCCGACGACGTACAAGTTCGCCATGCCAAAGTCCGTCGCGGCCAGTTTGACGATCACTTCGATGCCCTGGGCGTCTAGGAACGCCAGCAGGTCGCGCGTCTCCGGGTCGCGCACGTCGTCAAGTTCCACGGCAATGCCCCGATCCAGGGCGCGGTAGTGGACGCTGTTACCGTCACGCTGCAGCAGTTCCAGCAGGCCATGGGCGACGGCGTGATCGAGGGTCGGCCCAGCCCCCAGGCCATTCGTGATCGGCACGGCCAATAAACTTTTCGGGTCCACATTCGGCCCGATATCGGCGCGGCGCGGGGCCACGAACTCGACCGGCGCCCAGGCGGACGCGCCTGCCGGATGGTTTTGTAATTCGACCCACTGGCACTCGGTCACGTCCGGCGCGTAAGGGGTCTCCGCCGACAAGCAGAGCGAGGCGGGGTCCAGGGCGTACAGCCCGCGCCGAGTCATCCCGGCGTAGGTGTCCGTGATGCGCGGCATCGTCTTCAGCGCCTCGCGCGCCCAGTACCATTCCACGGTCTCTCCCCAGGCACTCGTCTGGGCGGCGTCCCAATTCGCGCCGTAGCCGAAACCGTCCGAGAGGGCGCCGTCGGCCCCGATCAAGGCGACCGTCCAGAGCGGCAGGCCGAGTCGGTCAAACGGGGACAGCGGGAACTCGTACAACTGTCCCCCAGCGAGGGCAGGGGCGAGGGCATCCCGGTACAAGGGCAGGGCGGACGCGGCAGCGTCCCGGTAGGTCGTCATCGGGCCACCTCCTGCGGAACTGGGTGCGGGCCGAAGAACGGCGGCCCGGCGAGCTGTGCGTCGAACATCCTGAGCGCCATGTCGCGCGTGCAGGCGGCGCGGTCGAAGGTCGTGTAGACCGCTTCGAAGTCCAGCGGTTCGACCACGGCCCGGTAGCGCGCGACTTCGGCGTGGCTCATGGGGATATGCCGGTTGAACGCTTTGTGCGTGCTGATGCCGGTCAAGCGTTCACCGTCAAAATGGAACTTCAGCATGTCGCCCGCGAACAAGAGTCGCTTTTCGGCCCAGTAAAGAACCGAGTGCCCGTCAAAGTGACCGCCGGTGTGGATCAGTTCCAGGCCCGGCGCAAGTTCGAGCCGGTCGTCGAAGGGCCAAGTCACCCAAAAGTCGTTCGTCCAGGGCAGGTCTCGGACTTGGACGGCAACGGTCGGGTCGAAGCGCTCTTGCAGTTGCCACAGCGCGCCGTAGGCGTGCGGGTGCGAGGCCGACAGCCACCGCATACCGCCCCGTGACGCGAGCCAGTCTAAAGCTTCCGGGCCGTACCAACTCGTCCCGTCAAAGAAGACGTTGCCGGCGGGATGGGCCAGAAGATAGCCGCGTGGGCCGATGCCGAAGCGCGGATCGCAGGAGAACGCCCAGACGCCCTCATCGCCGCCCTCCTCCCAGGAGCAATGAGCCGTCCGCGCGGCCTCGGCTTCGGTCAGGAAGAGGAAGCCGACTTCGGGCGGCGTGTGCCGAAAGTCGGTACACACCGGGCAGGAGACCGGGGCAGTCGGCGCGCTCTGCCAGAAGCCGCAGTTGGTACACAGGAAGCGCGTCATAGGGCGGCATCCTGGGCGGCATGAAGCAGGCGCATCGTGTGCAGATCGCCCGAGGGCGCGAACGGAAACTGGGTGCCGTCAATCAAGCAGCGAGAAAACGCCTCGACCTGCGTCTGGAACGGCGAGAGGTCATCTTCGATGGGAACCGTGATTTCTTCGGCCTCCCCAGTGCGGGCGTCTACGCGGGTCAGGGTGCCGCCGGGCGTCTGCCCCATGGTGTTGAAGGCGATGACCATGGCCTCCGTCCCGATAACCTCCAGGGTGCGGCGCGGGAATGCGTCTGGGCAATTGTAGGCGACGTTCATGGAGAGCAGCGCCCCTGACTCGAAGCGGCCCATCAGCACCGCCCCATCGTCCACCGGGTACGGGAAGACGCGGCGCTGGAACAAGGCGTGGGCCTCGGCAAGAGGCTCGCCCAGAAGGAACTGCGTCAAGTCCAGGCCGTGTGGGGCCAGGTCAATGAACGCGCCGCCACCGGCCCGCGCCGGGTCCACCCGCCAGTTGTCGTGGGATATCTGGTTCGGTGGCACCCAGTCATCCGGCGTCCAGCAGGCGTAGTGGATGCGCGCCGCCGTCGGGGTGCCGAGATCCCCCGACTGCACGAGGTCGCGCAGGCGCCGGTGCCGTGCCTGCCAGCGCTGATCGAAGGCCGTCCCATACTGCGTTCCGGCGGCCGAGCAGGCGGCGACCATGGCCTCGGCGTCGGCCAGGCTCGTCGCCATCGGCTTTTCGCACAAGACGTGCTTGCCGGCTCGCGCCGCCGCTTCGGTTATGGCGCGGTGAAGATGGTTGGGCGTGGCAACATAGACTGCCGAAAGGCCCGGCGTCGCCAGGAACTCGTCGAGATGGGTGGAACAGGCCGCGCCGGGCGTTTCGGCGGCGATGCGGCTCATGGCCCCAGCATCCGGGTCGCACAAAGCCAGGAGGCGCGCGGACGGGGCGGCACGCAGGCCCGGCGCCACATGATCGCGGGCCACCCAGCCGCAGCCGGCGATGCCCCAGCCGATCGGTTCCGGGGCGGTCGTCATGAGGTCTCCTCGAGGGGCGGCATCAGGCCGACGCTTTGAACGAGATGCTGCTGGAAAAGCTGGACGGGACCGGGGTGGACGATGTCCATGTCGTGCAGGGCCACGCGCAGGGTGAAGGCCGCCGAGCGGGCGTGCCACTCCATTTCCAGCACGCGGTCAAGCACGTCGGCGGTCTGGAACGTCTTGCCGGCAGGCGTGTCCGAGCGGAACACAGCGTCAAGCGACTCGCGGACGAGGACCTGGAGATCGGGGTCTAGTTCCTCGATGGCCCGCCGCCGAAATCTTTCCAGCATCGGCTTCCAGTGGTCGCCGAGCAGGGCGTCGCCCGCATCGCCCGCATCGGGGAGATAGGCGTTGTGCAGGTGGTGAGCGAGACCCGTCAGGAACGCAAGCGCTGGGTCCGCCCCGTAGAGGGGGGCCGCCAGGACGGCGTAGACGGCTACAACCCCGCAGTGCTCGGCGTGGTTCTCGGCCGGCTCCAAGGCGACGCGGGCATGGCCGGGCCGGGTCGCGCCCGCGCGGGGCTGGTCCGCCAGCAGACCGGCAAAGAGGGGCGCTGCTTCGGCGCCCCCCTCGTCTTCATCTTCTTGCGCGCCGAGAGAGTTCCACAGCTGCGCGCGCAGGTTTTCGTCAAGTGGGGCGGCGACGGCATCGAAGCCGCGCCGCAGGACGGCGGCGCTTTCGGCTTCGGGCAGACCGGCGTCGCGCAGAACCTCGGCGTCAATACCCGCCAGCCGCGCCGCCGCCACCGCTCCGGCCGCCTCCTGGAGCGCGACCGTTTTTAGGTCCTCGCCGGACGCCAGCCGCCCCCAGGCGCGCAGAAAGAGCTGCTCGGCCAGCGACCCTGCCCGACCTGAAACGCGGATGCGTTTCAGGTCGTTCATCTCCCGGAACAGCGGCAGCAGGGCACGCGGGGTCGTCAACGTCCGGCCCCCACCAGTTCCGCCTCGCGCCGTGCTTCCAGCATCG
>JANOOM010000455.1:0-6280 GCA_031421335.1 Armatimonadota bacterium | reverse complement strand
GCAGGCGTCCACGACGCCGATCTGCCAGTTCTCACCGTCGAAGCGGCCCAAAAGGGGCTGGTCGTTCCACTGAAAATAGTGGGTGCCGATGATGTCCGGCAAGGCGGCGGCCTGCTCGACGAAGTATTGGTAGGCTTGGCCGCGCTCCGCCTGGGTGCGGACGCCCTTGAGTCCCGATGCGGGCAGACCCCGGTCGGTGGCGCCGAAGTGGAACTCGCCGATGAGGACGGGCCGGCCGGAAGCCTCGGCGGCGCGGCGAACGGCGTCCGCGTCTACCTGGAACTCGTAGGTGTTCATCGAGAACACATCGCAGGCGTCCGAGCCGGCCAGCAGATCGTCGGTGGCGATCCAGGCCCAGCGCATGCCGAGGTTGAGATGGTGCGGGTCCACGGCCCGGCACGCCTCGCTCGGGATGCGGACGTAGGCGTCTATCATCTTGCGCGAGAACGCGCCCAGGTCGGCCCGTGCCGCATCGGAAAGCGCATCCCGGTCCGCGAGGTAGAAGTCGGCAAGCGCGTCAAAGCCGGGGACCAGCCCGCCCCAGGCACTCTGGAGCGCCGCATCTTCGGCATAAGTGGCGCGCAGGTGCGCGGCGAGGGCGCGGCGGCAGTGGGGGGCGCGGGCCGGGGCCTGGAGCAGCATTTCTTCGGCCAGATGGAACGCGCCGAAGGCCCACAGCGGCTCGTTTCTGAGGAAGTAGCCGACGAGGTTCTTGTCGTCCCGGAACGCAGAAAGCTGCTGGGCGAAAGCCTCGGCATTAGCACGGTATTCAGGCGCAAAGACGTCCGGGAAGTCGCGGAAGACGGTGGTTTCCGTGGTCGGGAACCCGGCCAAGGGCCAGACGTAGGGCAGGCCCGCCGTGCGCGCGAATGTGCCGTCCGACCAGTTGCCGACCGTGTTGAAGCCCATGCTCGTCAGGGCACGCCGGGTCAGCCGCGTCCAGCCGTCTTTCCAGTCCTCCCCGAACGTACGGATGAGGTTCGCGATAGCCCAGGAAAACAAGTCCGGCCCGCGCCAGGCGGGAGCATATTCGCCGCCCACCTCGCGGGAGGGGAGCCAAGCGCACAAAGCCTCGTTGCCAGTGACGAAGGCGGTTTCGCCCGGAATGACGCAGTCCGCGCCCGCGCTCCAGAAGGCCCCGCCGTCGGGGTCCACCAGCCACCAGCGCTTGCCGTCGTGGTGCGTGCGGAACCAGCCGGTCGCGTCGAAGATGATGGCTTTGGAGCCGCCGAAGGGCGTCAAGTCGGGGCGCAGGGCGGGCGGGGGCGCGTCCGACCGGAGTGAGTCGGCCATGGCGCCCGCGCTTTCCGCCTTGCCGGGCCAGCGGCGGGCCGTCCACTGGCCCAGCTCGTCCACGAGGACCGGGCCGTCGGGGATTCGCGGCTGAGGGTCAGCTGTGATGCGCCAGTTCGAGAGCGTCAGCGCGACATCAGCGCCGACTTTGCCGACGCCGATCTCCACCCAGGAGACATCCCCCACCCGCGTCGGCACCCCCTGCACTGTCGCCTTGAGTCGGCCCGGCGTCCGGGGCAGGAATACGGTCTCGGCGTTCAAGGCGGACAGCGGGAAGACTAGCCGCGTGGTGACGCCGGGCAGGACACCGAATACGGCGCGCAGGGCGGGCGCCTTGGCGTCGCGCGCCGTCCCGAATGCAAGGGCAACGGGCAGCGCGATATTTGACTCCTGCCGGACGTCCACGACGAGCGAGTCTGCTTCAGTCCAAGCGCGCCCGCCGATCTGCCCCGGCCCACCTTCGGTGCGGGTATGCGCGCCGTCGCCGTCCGCCGTGACCGAGAGCTGGTGCGGGGAGGGGATTAACAAGATGTCTTCCATGCGCGTAGGATAGCAGAAACGGGCGGGGCTGTCAACACTATTCTTGACACGCCTCCCACGATTTCGTATAATGGCGGCAGTCTTATCCCCGATTGGGAGCAAAGGAACACCGCGATGCCCAAGTACGATCTGGCAGGAAACCCGATGCCGGAGCCGACGCCCGCGTCCCCTTCCGGCATGTCGCCGTCGGCACTGCCCGGCGCCGCGCCGCCCGCCGTCAAGTACGACCTGTCCGGCAATCCCATTCCCCCCGCCGCGCCCCCGCCCGGACCGGTGACGGGCGGGCCGGCCTTCGCCCCGCTCAATCCGGGCCAGCCATACGCGCCGGCCGGCGGCTCCCCTTATAGCGCGCGCCCGACTCGGGCGGCCGTGAACGAGGGGGGCGGCAAGCGCGGACTGTGGCTGGGCCTGGGCGGGGCCGTGGTCATCGTCCTCGGCATCGCGGCGTTCCTGCTGGCCCCGAAGCACGGGGCCGCGCCGACGGGGTGGACGGCCTTCACCGCCGCCGACAAGTCGTTCTCCTGCGCCGCGCCGGGGGGCTGGGAGGTGACGCCCTCCGACAAAGCCCAGCAGATGATGGGCAAGGACTCGACGACCGGCGGCGTCCTGTTCAAGTCGGGCAGCGCGAGCATTGACGTCACCACGGACACGGTCGCCACGCTGAGTTCCTATATCCTGATGCACGGCAACGGCGACACGACGGCCCTGACCGGCCCCAAGGCGGAGAGCCTGCACAAGCAGTGGAAGATCGCCACTTCGGCGATCCACAAGGGCTACCATGAGACGAAAGTGGCTGACTTCGAGAGCAGCACGGGGGACGCGCGCTTGTCCGAGTGGACGGCGGACGGGAATGTTTTCGGGCTGGGCGGCCATGTCCACGGCTACCGGGCCTCGATGGTCGGGGGCGACCTGACCGCCGTGGTGGTGTGCCAGTGCCTTGATTCGGACTGGCCCACCCTGAAGCCGGCCTTCCAGCACGTCATTGCCAGCGTCACGCCGCCCGCCCCGCCGCCGGACGCGCCGGGCAGCGTGGGGGGAGTGGAGATGCCGCCGATGGCGCCGATGGGTCAGTGACAGTCATGGCATCCGTGTAGGGGCGAACCTTGTGTTCGCCCTTCGTTCTCCCTCCTCGTTCTTCCTCCTCGTTCTCCCTCCTCGTTCTCCCTCCTCGTTCTCCCTCCTCGTCCTTCCTCCTCGTTCTCGTCCTCCTTCCCCTTCCCGTCATCCCTTTTTCACCACGCGTCAGACCGCCTTCACCTCACATCAGCGCCCGCCTCTGGTTCCCCATCTGAAACCCCGGGAGGAGCGCGCTAAGGACCTTAACAGGCCCACCCGCGCGACTCAACAGCCCCGGCGAATCCCTGTTACAATGCATTTGAGGCCCCGCCGGGCGCGGGACGGCCGCGGAATCTTGGGGGCCTCAGGAGAGTCCACCCATGTCACACGCGAAGCAACGCGCGTTCACGCTGATCGAGCTGCTCGTCGTGATCGCCATTATCGCCATTCTCGCCGCGATCCTCTTCCCCGTCTTCGCCCAGGTGCGCGAGAACGCCCGGCGGACGACCTGCCTGTCCAACTGCCGCCAGATTAATTTGGCCCTCACCCAGTACGTCCAGGACGCGGAAGAAACGTTCCCGATCAACATCTATCTGGGGTCCGACGGCGGCCCCGCCCCCTGCGTTTATCTTTCCCAAGTCGCGCTCACCCCGTACCTGCGGAGCGCGCAGGTCTACGAGTGCCCCTCGGACCCGAACCCGCTGGACTTCCCCAAGGCGATGCAGGTGATCGGCATGCCGCCCCCCTGCGCTGCCTCGCCGCCGGTTCGCTTGATGAGCTACGTCCCGAACTTCTCCCTGATCGACTGGGGCGACCCCAGCAACTTCTTCCCCCCGGTCCCCGAGCGGGCGGTCAAGCGCTTGTCTCAGGTGGACTTCCCTTCGGAGACCAGCGCCTTCTATGACGGCGCACACACGCTCCCGGACGCCTACTTCGACATCATGGACGCCCCGATCCAGGCACGCCACCACGGCCTTTCCAACGTCTGCTTCGTGGACGGGCACGCCAAGACCGTCCGCGCCGCCCCCTGGATGGACGGCGCGGGCCAGCAGATCGGTGGGCACGCGCCGGACGGACACGCCATCGTTTATTGGACGGTCACGGACGCGGGACCCTACCAGGGCAAGCACGAGCTGCGCGGTGTCCCGTTCAAGAACCCGGACGGCACATGGGGGCTGATGAGATGACACTTCCCGAGCTGGGCGCGCTGCCGCCCTGGAAGATCGCCGCCGCCCTGCTGCTGGCGACACTGTTAATTGGCGTGATCGGGTGGCGTGTCACGCTCGCCGTTTCGGGTCCGCCGCGCCCGGACCTGCCGGTACACGCGGGGATGTACGACCTGCGGACCGAGCTGCAAAAAGGGGCGGCCCCCAAGAAGGGGACGCCATGAGCACTGTTGTTTCTCGGGAAGCGCTGCCGGCAGACGTCGGCGTTCCAGGCGGCTCCCCCGCCCTGCCGCGCGTCCTCGGCCCAGTGGCGCTGACGGGGATCGGGGTCGGTGGGATCATCGGGACGGGCATCTTCGTGATGACCGGCATCGCCGCCCGCGACAAGGCCGGCCCGGCCGTTATCGTCTCGTTCCTCGTGGCGGCCGTCGTCTGCGCCTGCGCCGCGCTCTGCTACGCCGAGCTTGCCGCCCGCATCCCCGCGGCGGGGTCCGCCTACGCCTACGCTTCGGCGGCCTTCGGGCGCGCAATGGGCTGGCTGGTCGGGTGGAACGTGGTCCTGATGTACGCCGTCGCCGCCGCTTCAGTGGCTCAGGGCTGGTCGCACTACTTCCAGGCGATCTTGGGGGCATTGGGGGGACACCTCCCGGCCCGGATCGGGTCGGCACCTTTTGATGTCAGCCCGCAGACGGGGCAAGCTGCGCTTTCGGGTGCGTGGCTGGACCTGCCCGCCCTGGTGATCGTCGCCGCCTTCACGGTGGTCTTGGTCTGCGGCGTCCGGATGAGTGTCCGCCTCAACGCGGTCATGGTCGTGCTGAAGCTCGCCGTCATCGCGTTCGTCATCGGGGTCGGGGCGGCCCACGTCCACTCGGCCAACTGGCAGCCGTTCGCGCCCCACGGGTGGGGCGGCCTAGCCGTCTTCGGGGGCAGTAGGCCCGGCGGGGGGATGCTGGCGGGCGCGGCGGTCGCGTTCTATGCGTATCTCGGGTTCGAGGCCGTTTCCGTCTACACCGAGGAAGCGCGTCGGCCCCAGCGGGACGTCCCCGTCGCCGTCGTGGGGTCAGTGCTGCTCTGCGCGGCCCTCTACATGGCGGTGGCGGCCGTGGTCACGGGCATGGTGCCCTCGGACCGCATCAGCATCCAGGCGCCGGTCTCGGAGGCGTTCCGGTCGGCGGGCCTGCCCTGGGCGGCGGGGCTGGTGGCGGCGGGCGCCCTGGCCGGGATCTCCTCGGTGCTGCTGGTCATCCTGCTGAGTCTGCCACGCATCCTGATGGCGCTGGGGCGCGACCGGCTCCTGCCCGCTTCGGTGTTCGGCGCCGTCCACCCGCGCTTCCGCACGCCCTGGGGGGCGACGATCATTGGCGGCGTGGTCATCGCCCTACTCGCCGCCTTGGTCCCACTACGGGTGCTGGCCGACGTGATCACGGCCGCGACGCTGCTGACGTTCATCGTAGTGGCGCTCGCCCTGCTGGTGCTGCGGCGGAGGCCCGCCGAAGGCCGGTTCCGCGCCCCCTTCGGCCCGCTCGTCCCCGCCGTCACCATCGCCGCCTGCGCGCTGCTCGCGGCCTCAGCCCCGGCGGTCAACTGGCTGCGCCTTGGCCTCTGGCTGGGTGCCGGGGCGCTCGTTTATCTGCTGTACGGCCGGCGCCAGGGCGCCCCGGTCTTGGAGGAACCCTGATGCGTATTCAAACCAGCCCCGATCAGCTTCAAAAAGCTTACGAAGCCACGGCGGGCGACCCGGCCTGGAGCGCGAGCCGCCGGCTGATGGAAGAAGGGCAGACTCCCAGCGAGATGTTCCAGACGCTCGCCGTCCGCCCGGACATCCTGGCCGCCCTGCGCGGGCTGGGCACGGCGGTCTACCCCGGCGGCCTTCTGGAGCGCGCCCTGAAGGAGCGCGTCGTGGTGGAAACATCGCGCCTGAACGACTGCCAGTATTGTGAAGCCTCGCACACGGGGACGCTGGCCCGCCTGGGCGTGGAGGCCGTCCTGACGGAGCGCGAGCGGCTGGCGCTCGCCTATGCGCGCGCCGCCGCGAGTGACGCGAACCGCATCCCGGACCCCCTCTTCGCGGAGGTCCGGGGGGCGTTCAGCGACGCGGAGATCGTGGAGCTGACGTTTTTAGTGGGCCTGACGGGGATGCTCAACTTGTTTAATGATGCTTTGCAGGTGCGCTATCACGGGGAATACGGGGTGGAGGCAGGAGCGGAGGGCGAGGTGGTGCAGTA